>JAFBAF010000233.1 GCA_019247895.1 Parafilimonas sp.
AGTTTCCGTATCCATTTTTAAACCAAGAATGTCTTCGATATATAATTGCATTTTTTGCTGAAGCAATAAGATTGTTTCTTCACTTAATGCATCTGCAGCAACGTGTTTATCTTTTATTCCGTTTATTACAGGCACAAGCTCAAACATATTTGCAAGCACTTTTGCCGTACTAAAATCATCATTCATAAAATCATCAAACTCGCTGATAAGTTTCTTTACTTTTTTATCAAGTTCTGTGTTTCCTGATGACTGATGACTGTTAGCTGTTAGCTTTTTTAAATTTTCATAAGCTTCCCATAAACGCTTCAAACCTTTTTCTGATGCCTACAATGCTTCATTACTAAAATCAAGCGTAGAACGGTAATGGGTTTGAAGAATAAAAAAACGGATAACCATAGGATGATATGCCTGCTGGAGCAAAGGATGATTACCGCTGAACAATTGTGTAAGCGTAATTACATTGTTATAACTCTTACCCATTTTTCTGCCGTTAATGGTGATCATATTATTATGAATCCAGTAACGCGCAGGAATTTTATTATTGCAAACATTGCTTTGTGCAATCTCACATTCATGATGCGGAAATAGAAGATCCATACCGCCCCCATGAATATCAAATTCATTACCCAAATATTTTGTGCTCATTGCAGAACATTCAATATGCCAGCCCGGAAAACCTACGCCCCACGGGCTTTTCCAATGCATAATATGTTGCGGCGGCGCATTTTTCCATAAAGCAAAATCTGCCGTGTTATGCTTTTCGTCCTGGTTATCTAAATCACGTGTTGTTGCAATCATTTCATCCAATACACGACCACTTAACATTCCATAGGGTTCATTCTTTTTAGAAAAATCAGCATTGTATTTCGCTACATCAAAATACACCGAGCCATTCACAACATATGCATAACCATCAGCAATAATTTTTTCAATCATGCCAATTTGTTCAACAATATGTCCTGTTGCTGTTGGTTCAATTGTCGGGTCAAGATTATTTAATTGATGCATTGCCCAATGATATAAATTGGTGTACTTCTGCACCAATTCCATCGGTTCCAATTTTTCCAGCACTGCTTTCTTAGAAATTTTATCTTCAGCAGCACGACCTTCTTCTTCAAAATGGCCGGCATCTGTAATGTTGCGCACATAGCGAACCTTATAACCCAAATGCATCAGCCAGCGATACACAATATCAAACGTAACATACGGCCGTGCATGCCCCAAATGACTTTCACCACTCACCGTTGGCCCGCATACATACAAGCCCACATGCCCCTGCGTAATCGGCGTAAAAATTTCTTTCTCCCTTGTTAGTGAATTATAAACTTTCAGTTCGCTCATTTAATAAAATATTTTTTTGGGTTACGAGCTACGATACTTCGTGGCATCGTTCCTTGCGTCGCAACACTTGTGCAGTCGATTTTTATTGCAGCTATAGTTTGCTTATGCAAGTGCTGCAAAAATCATTGCATTTTTTTGATTGAACAAGAAATTCAGAGAACTGCTTTTAATAACTTTGATTTATGACGCAACGCTTTTATTTTGATACTTCTGTTTTTGGAGGAATATACGATGCAGAATTTGAAAAGGAAACAACTTTACTTTTTGATAAGGTTTCGTTAGGGCAAATAATTTGTGTTTATTCTAATCTAACTGAAAGCGAATTATCGAAAGCTCCGGAAAAAATAAAAGATTCCTTTCAAAGTTTAAATGCTGAATATAAAAATTGTTTTAGTAACTCCCGAAACTTTAAAGCTTGCTCAAACTTATATACAAGAAAACGTTGTTGGTGAAACAAGTTTGAATGATTGCATTCATATCGCTACTGCAACAATAAATAAAGTTGATGTTTTAGTGAGTTGGAATTTTAAGCATATAGTTAATGTATACAGAATTCGCGGCTATAATTCTGTAAATTTGCGTTTGGGATATTCGACACTTGACATTCGTTCACCAAAAGAAATTGTAGGTAATGAAAACGACTGAAAAGAAAATTAAAGAGTTTGATACAGTTAAATTCTTTCGTGCAATAAAGGAGGAAATTTCAAATGATATTAAAGGAATGACCTTTGAACAATTAAAAGAATATCTTGATAAAACTAAGGTGAAACCAAAAACTCCATAAAACTGTTCAAAACCAAAACTTATAGCTGCAAGTGCTGCAAAAATCATTGCATTTTTTTGATTGAACAAGAAATTTGGTGATTGTATTACCTTCGTACAACAAAACTGCTATCTCCTGGTGAAAACTGATGAACATCTTTCAGAAAAAACCATGGCTGAGTTAATTAAACAAGGCGACTTAAAAGAATTTACTGTTTTATATAATACATATGCAGCCGCTTTACTTGGTGTTATACAAAGAATAACAGGCGAACAAACTATTTCAGAAAATATTTTTCAACAAACATTTATTGAACTCTGGAACACGAAACAAACATATTCGCCGTCTAAAGAAAGAATATTTACGTGGATGTTTAAAACAGCAAGAAAACTCGCTATTGAAACCGTTAGAAGTCAAAGTGATTTAAATTCAAGTATAAATAGTTTGGTATATTCAAAGGAAGCAGAAGATTTTTTAACGTGCAGAAATAAATCAATGTGCATGCAAGAAGAAGTAATGCAGGCTTTACGTTTAATTTATTTTAAAGCTTATACAATACAAGATGCGGCACATGAATTGGACATTACAATAAATGATCTGCAATCAAAACTAAAACTGGCAATTGAACATTTAAATGCAGTAATAGCATGAGTGACTTACAGCAATATATTGAATCAGGAATTTTAGAAGCCCATGTGCTGGGCATTGCTTCGCCTGAAGAACAAAAAGAAGTTGAAGCAATGGCTGCTCAATATGCAGAGGTTCGGGAAGCCATTAATGCATTTGAATATGATCTTGAAAAATTTGCAACAGCAAATGCGGTAACACCAGACGTAACGATTAAGCCTATTTTATTTGCAACAATAGATTATACTGAACGGCTTAAAAATGGTGAACCACTCTCTTATCCAAAAACATTAAATGAAAATTCGCATATTGAAGATTATGCGGAATGGTTGAACAGGCCCGATATGCAATTGCCTGGAGATTTTAGAGATTTGCATGCTACAATAATCAGCCGTACACCACAAGCTTTAACTTTAATTGTATGGCTGAAAGATGGCGCTCCATGGGAATTACACCATGATGAGTATGAAAAATTTTTAATTGCAGAAGGCAGTTGTGACATTATAATAGAAGATACAACGCATCATTTAAAGGCCGGCGACTACTTATCTATTCCACTGCATAAAAAACATATGGTAAAAGTTACTTCTGCTGTTCCCTGTAAAGTGATATTGCAAAGAATAGCTGCGTGAATGTAATCGTTTGATGAAAAAGATTTAAAACCCGAAGGTAATTTTAAAGCAGCCGAAGCTCGTTTTACGAACGTTGAACAGGTAATTATAAAAGATTTAAAAAGCTGGCTTGAAAAATCAAAAAAAGTTCAATGGGATTATAAAAACATCGTTAAGCGAAAAGTAAAGTTGGAAAAACTGATGTAAATAAAAAAGGCCATTCAAAACATAAATGGCCTTTACTTAAATGTTTTAAATTATCTATTGTATTGGCAAACTAAATTCACCATTTGTTATTATAACAGAATTAGAACCGAAGCCATCGTTATCAAAATATTCACCGTTAAATGTACCTGAAACCTGTGAACTGCTGATGCTTGTAATGGTGATTGTGAACGGTGCGGTAGTTGAAAGCTGTGCGCCTGCTGCAAATATGCTGGAAAGATTTGAAGTGCCCGGATTATAAATACCGGCAAGCACATAATTAGCACCGCTTGTTCCATCAATATAAGTGCCCGCAGTAACAGGTGCGCCGCTTTGATTTATTTGCAGCGACAATCCTTCATAAGAAGACGTGTCTTTACTGGCGCTTGCGCTCATGTTTAAAGAATATGTACCGCTTTGATTGATGGTAAATGCAAGCGGAGTGGAAGTATATGTTTTTTCTGTGCCATCAACATTTGCTTTAATGTAATAATTTGATCCGCCACCGGAACTTTTTTTACATGAAGCAAAAAACAACAGCGACAAACACACAAACAATACCGAACTAATTTTTTTCATTTGACTTGGTTTAGTTTTTAATGATTTATAAAAACGCAAAAATGCTGTTTATATTTCAATAAAGGTTAAAGTGGACTTTGACCTGCATTACAAAACAATTATTGAAAGGATATCCTTCCGCAGGCTTGTACATTTTCTTTTAATTCAGTATTGAATTCATCCGCATTTAATAAATCTTCTAAATATAAATGCATGCGATAACGCCAGTAATATTTTGGAATAGCAGGGACATTTATGCGTTCTTCATGCGGATTTTCTCTTCGTAATTCTTTGCTTATTCCTAATATATCCTGCAATTGAAAAATGCTCCACATTGACGGTGCATATAAATGCTGAACAAGAATAGCTTTATTCACCCAGGGCTCACAGAAATAAGGCGCATCGCCCCACTGGCCTAATTCATAGTTAAAGAAACGTTGCGTTTTGTTACGGTCTTCTTCCCACCAACCGCGAATGGTACTCATGTCATGCGTTGATGGTGTAACAACACTTAAATATGGTGCATCGTTCGGATGGAAAAATTCCCGTTCTGTTTGTTTTGGCATACGCTGAATTTCCAAACTTAACAGGCCTAATTGTTTCATCACATCAGGCACAGAACCCGGAACAAGACCAAGATCTTCGCCACAAATCAACATATTGGTTGAACGCTTTAATGCAGGCAATTTCTTCATCGCTTCCTTCATCCAAAAATCATCCTGGCGACGAAAAAAGTAATCGACATACAAGTCTTTCAATTGATTTTGCGTATGCTGATCTAAATATTGAAATGATTTTGTTGATTCAACAGCAAAGCGAAAATGAAATTGCTGTGCATTTGAATTTTCAACTTCAAATAAAATAACGTTTGAAATAAGATCGAATAATTTTTGCTTTACCCAATCATAATGTTCATTTGCTTCGGTTGAAAAAAAATGATCTTCTACTTTGCGCTGTGTTGAAAATTCTTCACGCAAATTGTAGTTGCCGTAACCATCCGCCTGCAAATAATTTTGTTTGAAATAATTCGCTTCGTTACCAACTAAGTCGAATAACACCTGGTCATTAATAAATGGTTTTGTGTAGCGATTATAATCGAACCAAATATTTTTTTCATGAAACTCGTGTATGTGCACGGGAATGCATGGTTCAAAATGCCCCATAATGCCTTCTGCAGCATCCATTGGAATGCTCCAGATGCGAAAAAAACCAAGGATGTGATCAATGCGGAATGCATCAAAATAATAGCTCATTTGCTCGAAGCGCTGCCGCCACCAGGCGAAATCATCGGCTTGCATTTTTTGCCAGTTGTACGTAGGAAATCCCCAATTTTGCCCTTTGACCGCAAAGTCATCAGGCGGCGCACCTGCCTGCTGATCCATATGATATAATTCAGGAGATTGCCACGCATCTGCACCAAAACGATAAATACCAATTGGAATATCGCCTTTTATAATAATGCCGTTTGCATGTGCATAAGCGGCTGCATCCTGCAATTGAACATGCAAATAATATTGCACGAAACAATAGAGTAAAACTGCATCAGCTGTTTCTTCATTTTCAAACAAGGCAGTTGCATCATCTGCATTATAAATTGTGTTAGATGACCAGCGATTGAAATCAGCGGTTTTATACAAATCGCGATAATAACAAAACGCAGCATACGGAATTAACCAATGCTTATTGTTATTAAAAAAAGTTTTATAGTCTGCGGAAGAAAATGTTTGCTTTTTTTGTGAAGTATATAATTGCTTTATCAACTTCCATTTTAAATTATTTACGGCTTCATAATCCACAGCATCTTGTTGATTGAGCGCTTCTTTTTCTTCACTTGCTTTTGCTAATAATTTTTTTTGTTTTGGATCTGCAACCGCATCCAGATTCAAATACATCGGGTGTAATGCAAATGCAGAAATTGCAGCGTAAGGATAAGAATCAACCCATGTTGCAGTTGCATTGGTATCATTAACGGGAAGAATTTGTATTAGTTGCAAACCGGTTTTCTTTGCCCAGTCAACCAACAATTTTATATCAGTAAACTCTCCAACACCCCAACTGTTTTTGCTTCTTAAACTAAATACCGGGATGGAAACGCCGGCGCCTTTCCAGGTATAATCCGGCAAAACAATAAAGCCATCGTTGGCAATAGTTATTTTATTTTTTGCAGCTGCATGGGCATGAAATAAAACACGGTTATTTCCTTCTTCATAGCGAATAAATTTTTTATTTACTGTATCATACACGCCATATTTATAAGTTAAAGGCAAATCTATTTTTGAAAGATCAAGCGCCACACTATGAAAATCTTCATCCTGCTTTCTGCTCAATAAAACAGGATTTTCCTCATTCCAGTTTCCAACTTCATTTGCAGAACCAAGCATGCAAACGGTCTCACCTTTTTTTAATAAAGGTGATTTTATTTTAAAGATGTGTGTGCAGGTTTTAGGCGCTTTAGTTTTTACTTCAGTGTAATTACTTTTCAGTAATACATTTTGAAACGGTTCAGTATAAAATGCGTTACTAAAATAACCTGCATGATTCCAGGCATCGGTAATTAAGACCTCCTCATATTTAAAAAGATCAGGTGTAAGCTTTTTATCTTTTCCCCAATCATATACAGTGAAATTATCTGCGTCCTTTAAAACATAATTATATTCTACTCCCTGCTTTGGAATTGATGCAGCATCAACATCTATGCTTACTACCCAATTTTCATCGTTCAAGTATTGCAAAGGCAATGCATCAACAATATTGTTGTTGCCAAGTAATTCGTGGTTGCCGGTTATAAAAAGTGATTGACCGGGTTTGGTATGAAACTTTATTTGAAAGATGAATTTAGTAATTGCATTATGTACAGTTTTTTTAGATGCAGCCTTTGGCTTTTTTGCAAGTTTGGGTACAGATTCAGTTCCGGGTGATTTTAAAACGGGATTTACTTCTTTATTTTTTTTGGAAGTGAATTTTTTTGCAGAAGGTTTAGGCGCAACCTTCTTTTCTGCAGGTTTTGCAATTACCTTTTTAGTTGCGCTTTTTTTAGAAGTTGGCTTATCCTGTGAAATAATTTCCGTGGTTTTTGCAGGAATATTTGAAACACCGTTATGGCCATTTACTTTTTTTTCTATATCGTTAGTGGGTAAAATAGTTTCCTGCTCTTTTGTATTTAACTGTTCAGTAGGCAATGAGTTAAATTTTTGGAATTAAGAAATAGTAATTATCAGCTCAATCGTGCAATTTAGCCGGGCGAAAATATGTAATGTGTAATTGATACACAAATCTAAAAAATAAGTGCTTTTGAGCCAACTCTATTTTATAGGGTCAAGCCAGTGTTTTGTACCAAAACATGAATTGAATTTTAAGAAAACCTATTCGTACTGCCGTTATTTTTCAAAACATTAGTCGCCGCATTTTAGGTCGAAAAAAATAAATACTTTGACATGCAGATATAAATATACGTCGAATAAACCGGCTGCTAATGTGATCATCCATCAATCCTGGCTCCAGCGAGAAGGAGTTTTTTTTAACTTGCTATTCTAAAAATGTAATATGGACTTCCAACTCATCGCCGGCCGACCAGATGCGACTGACCACCTGGCTTTTACAACCACTTTCATACACAATAATATTTTTTATAAGGCAGCGCTTGCTGAAACAATTTCATGGGAAGGGTATGTTACAGGAACCTATGATGTATTACTCCAATCAGATAAAGGCACGCAACGGCTTACACTTGTAAAAAACAAGGATGGAGAACATTGGAGGACAGGAGATGAAGTTGAACAGGTCGGGGTTATTTCACAAGAAGTAGTTGACCTGCTTGCAGCAGTTATTAAACAAGTGCATAGTTAAGTGATATCATCTTTACGCATCGGGAATTTGGGGCTCTACCAGCTTTGTTAATTTATCTATAGATTCTTGCCAACCCAAATAACACATTTCACCAGGTATCATTGAAGGAATTCCAACTTGTTCAACTTTTAATTCAGTACCTACCAAAACTTTTTTCAGCCAAATAGTTGTGATCATTTCACCGGGCAGATTGGGATCGTCAAACTTATCTGTATATTTTAAAAACTCGTTAGGTTTTATTTCGATGTATTCACCACCAAATGAATGACTGTTGCCGGTGGTAAAATTTTGAAATGACATTTTATAAGTTCCGCCTACTTTCACGTCCATTTCATGTACGGTACAAAGAAAACCATACGGAGGCAACCATGATGCAAGCGCATTAGCTTCTGTAAATGCACGATAAACTTTTTCAGGAGCTGCTTTAATTATTTTATGTAATGAAACGCTGTTTGACATGAATTTTAGTTTAAGCAATTTTAAAGATAATAATAATTAGTGGTAGTGTGTTGTTGTGTTATAATTTCATTGTTTTTTTTATAAGCGGATGGTGGATAATCATCAAACAACTATTCTGTTCTCAAACTTTTCACCGGGTTTGCAATTGCTGCCTTAATACTTTGAAAGCTGATTGTAATTAATGCAATTAATAACGCAATAGCAGCGGCAATAGCAAATACAAACCATGTAATTGTAATTCTATACGCAAAGTCCTGGAGCCACCTTTGCATCGCATACCATGCAACCGGGAAGGCAATCACTGCCGCTATCACAACTAATTTTAAAAAGTCTTTCGATAGTAAACCCACAATAGTTTGTGCTGATGCGCCCAATACTTTTCTTACACCAATTTCTTTTTTGCGGCGTTCGGCTGTATAAATAGATAAGCCAAATAAACCAAGGCATGCAACAAAAATGGACAGGAAAGTAAAAATGCCAAACACGGTGCCCATCCGCATTTCAGAGCCATAAAGCGCTTCGAACTGCTTATCTAAAAAAGAATAATCAAATGGTGTGTCAACAGAAAAACTTTTCCATTTCTTTTCGAATGAATTTATGGTGTTTTGAATGTTGTAAGGTTTTACGCGAATAATAATATACGATGTTCCAATATCATATGTTTTTGAAGAAGAATGAAACAATGCAAAAGGTGTTACTGCATCTCTCAAAGAACTTACATTGAAATCTTTTGCAACTCCAACCACCTGAAATTTTGTATTATCACCGCCCGGGTAACTTATATACTTACCAATCGGATCCTTCCAACCAACTTCTCTAACTGTTTCTTCATTCACAATTACAGATGCTGAATCAGAAAAATCTTTCGAAAAATTTCTGCCTTTTAAAATTTTCATCTGCAGCGTTGGAACAAAGTATTCATCTACCATAAACGAAGAAAGCATCACATCGTTCGCCAGTTGTTTGTCAACACCATCTGGTTGTGGTACGTAACGATCTTCAAAAACATTTTGTGCCGGAATACTTGTAGAAATACTTGCGCTTATAACATTTGGCAGTACAGAAAGTTGTTGCCTGAAGGTTTCTTCACTGTTGCCTAAACGGTTCGCATTTGATATGATGATGGTATTATCCTTATTTAATCCAAGGTCTTTGTTTTGGGTGTATTTTAATTGCTGAAAAACAATAATTGTACAAATAATAAGTACGGTTGAAACTGCAAATTGAAAAACTACCAATCCATTTCTTATAAAAATATTTTTAGCTGATCCTTTAAATGCTCCGCTTCCTTTTAAAACATGAACCGGATTAAATGATGTTAGATAAAATGCAGGATAACTTCCCGCAAGTAAACCTGTAATGATACAAAGACACAATACCAAAACCCAAATGCCTTTTTCAAAAAATAAACTGAATAAAAGTGATTTGCCCGATACCTGGTTAAATATTGGAAGCAGCAATGCAACTAATATAATTGCAATAACCGCGGAGATAAAACTATACAACATGGCTTCGGTTAAAAACTGCCTTATTAGTTGTGTTCTTAATGAGCCAACTACTTTTCTTACACCAACTTCTTTTGCCCTTTTTGTTGATTGTGCAGTGGAGAGATTCATGAAATTTACACAAGCAAGAATGGTGATGAAGAGTGCAATGGCGGAAAAAATGTATACGTATTTTATATCGCTCAGGGTTGTTAAACGCGTTTGTACGCCTGCAGAATGTAAATGAATTGATGTGAGTGATTGAAGATGCAGATCCCATTTACCGCCATTTTTTTCAAATTCATCAAAAGGCTGACCGATACGCTGAAATGCACTCGCTGCCTGCACTTTAACCATTGCCGGGAATTTACTTTCGAGTTTTTGAATGCTTGCCGCATCATTTGGTATTGCATCTTTTAATTTTACGAAAGTTGTTACCTGTAACCAAATCCAGCTCCAGCTAAAGTGCTTTACAACACCAAAAGATGAAATTGAAGTAAGCATATCAAATTTTAAAGAAGATTGTAACGGCGGATTATATAAAACACCTGTTACAGTAAACGGTGTACGCGCTTCATCAAACAATAAAGTTTTGCCTATTGCATTTTGATTACCGAAATATTTTTTTGCCTGGTCTTCTGTAAGTACAACTGAATTTATTTTTTGCAGGCATGATGCAGCATTTCCTTCTTTCAAACGATAATCAAAGACCTGTAAAAAGTTTGAATCAACAGCATATATATTATCCTCTGTAAAAAATTTTTCTGAATTGCCGGCATTATAGCGAACTACTTCGCTGCCCGGCATAAATATTCTTGTGTATGTTTCTATTTCAGGAAATGCATTTGTTAGTGCAGCGCCAACGGGCGGGGGAGTTGTACCGGCAAGAAACTCCTGGCCGCCTAAATTGCCGTTGAGATTTACTTCATAAATATGGCCGGCATTTTTTATAAACCTGTCATAGCTTAATTCATCCTGCACATACATTATGATCAGGATAACGCAGGTCATTCCAATTGCCAGGCCTGCAATATTTATAAAACTACTTGTTTTATTACGCTGAATATTCCGCCATGCCGTTTTGAAATAATTTTTGAACACGTTTTTAGTTTTAAGTTATATGTTTTTAGGTTCTAAAGCTGCGTTAGAATTTTTTTATCGCAGACTGTGATTTGTTATTTATCAGCTTTCTTACTTCATTTAAATTGTTACAATAAGATGATGCGTTAGTGCTATTTTGCTTTTTGCCCAACTCGCAACCTTTTTCATAATTCATTTTGGCAAGGTCAAGTTTGCCTGCAATCTTGTAAGCATCGCCCATGCTGTCGTACACATTCGGATCCGCCGGAAAATTGTCAACATTTTTTTTAAAAACGAATATTGCATCGTCTGCTTTACCGCTAAATAGAAGCTGGTATCCTAATCCATTAATTTCATTCTCTGGAATATTAATCTTATAACCATATTGATTTGATAAAGAAATATAATGATGCTCCAGGTCCGTAAGATTATTCACTGAATCGAGATGCCATTTTGCATATAAAAATTTACAGGCAGCGTAATAACCTAACAACGGCGAAGAATTATGAGTTTCGTCATCGATAAACTTAGTTTGCCAGCGAAGAGAATCCTGGTTTCTTTTTTTAAGGATAGCTTGAAACTGTTGCGTACTTTCCTGAAGTTCTTTTGAATCGCCGCTGCATAAAGTGAAATATAAAAATTCATTTTTTGTAATTGGCTTTTGCAACAGCAAATCTGCTTTTGTCACAACTTCCTTTTTGTCCCACCATAACGCAGGGCTTATGGCAAAAAAAGCATTGAACGCCTTAGGATTATTTATAAAAGTATTAATCGTAAAAAGACCACCAAGTGATGTACCTGCAAGTATTTCAAAAGGGCTTGTACGGTAATTGGAATTAACAGCAGGTTTTAATTCAGATATTATAAACGAAAGAAATTTATCGGCACCGCCTCCGTCGGGAAATTGACTGTCGGTACCATGTAATGGCGCAGGTGTAAGGTCTCTTGCGCGATTTGTATTTGTAATACCAACTATAATAAGTTTAGGCATATAATCAATGCCTGGTGAAGATAAAAAACTCACATCTCCGCCGGTATGAATAAGATGTGTTTCGCCGTCTGTTAAATAAAGAACCGGGTAAGATTCATTTGATTCTGAATATCCTTCAGGCAAATAAACTAATACGGTTCTATCTTCATTTAATATATTTGAATGAATAGTAAAAGATTCCCCAACGTTAATTTTTCTGTTCGCTGGCTGCGCTGCAGTACTATTAAAAAAACAAATAGTATTTGCTGATAGTATAAATGCAAGAAAAGTTTTCATTCTGCTAATTTGTTTGTTACAATTATTCCGTTCTTAAACTCTTTACAGGGTTGGCAATTGCTGCTTTTATGCTTTGAAAGCTGATAGTTATAAACGTAATTAATAATGCTGAGAAACCAGTAATCAGAAAGACGTACCAACTAATACTTGTTCTATACGCAAAATCCTGTAGCCAGTGATTCATGTAATACCAGGCTATAGGTGAAGCAATAACGATTGCCACAACAACAAGTTTCAAAAAATCTTTTGAAAGCATAGTTGTAATATTTACAACAGATGCACCTAAAACTTTCCTGATACCTATTTCTTTTGTACGGTGTGCAACAATAAAAGTCATTAAGCCTAACAAACCAAGACAGGTTACCAAAATTGCCATACCGCAAAAGACGGACATAAGTGCTCCTAATTTTTGCTCAGTATGATACATGGCATTGTACTGGTCATCTAAAAAAGAATAATTGAAAGGCCGTGACGGCACAAAGCTGCGCCATGCAGCTTGTATGTTTGAAAGAACGCCAGGCAAAGCGTTTGGAGCAACATGAATTAATAAACTCCCAAAGTATCCGGGATTATTAAACACTACCACAGGTTCAATTTTATCATGCAGCGAGCTTGTATGAAAATCTTTCATTACACCAACAATCATTCCTTTACCTGTTAACCCAAGCAATACTTCTTTATTCAAAACATCTTTGGGTTTTAAATTGTAGTGCCGGAGAAAAGCTTCATTCACGATATACTCATTTATTGTATTCTCTCCTTTTATTTTAGACGGATCAAAATTTCTTCCTGCCAATAATTGAATGCCCAATGTTGAAAGATAATTTGCATCACCGGCAATAGCGCCTACAACATGCCAGTCATCATCAGACGCTGGATTTGGATTGATAGAAAAACCATTACCTGTTACAGTTTCAAAAGGAGAGCGCCATGTTAATGCTAACTGCTGCACGCCATTTATATTTCGTAATTTATCTGCAAATGCATCTAACTTATCATTAAGATCAGCATTGCCATGAATCAATAGTACATGGTCCTTATCCAGCCCCAACTTTTCTGATTGCATAAACTGTAACTGTGAATGAACGATGATCGTTCCTAATATTAATGCCACGGAAATAGTAAATTGCAGAACAACTAAACTCTTTCTCAGCGTTATTCCGGAACCTCCTGTTTTTGCATATGTTCCTTTTAATGTTTCAACCGGCCTGAACCTTGAAAGAACCAACGAGGGATAAAATCCTGCCAGTAAAGAAATCAATATTATACCTGATACGATACATAAAATAAAACTGCTGTCAAAAATGTAAAAAGGTATGCTTTTGCCTAATAAATTATTTAGATAAGGAAGCAATGCATCAACGGCAATAAGAGAAACAATAACCGCAGTAAGTGTAAGCAAAAAAGATTCAGTTAGAAATTGCAGGAAAAGTTGCCGGAAACTTGCGCCGATCGTTTTTCTTATGCCCACTTCTTTTGCACGCACAGATGCTTTTGCAGTTGATAAGTTTATATAGTTGGCACAAGCGATCAATAACACCAATATTGCGATCGTAATAAAAATATTTATGTATTTAAAATCGGTTATTACCAGTGTATTTTTATAATTGAATACCTGCGTGTCAAAATGAACATCTTTAAGCGGCTCTAATCTTAAATGCAAAGAATTTTGGGAAGCTGATTGATTTTGTAACGGTGGATTCACCCACGCATCAATTTTTTTATAGAGTGCATCAACATTTGTGCGCGGTTTCAGCAAAAGAAAAGTGGTGTAGTTTGGGTTGTTCCATGATTGCTGGGATTCAAGGCTGTCAAAACCTCGTGTGCTGTAAAACGAAGTGAGAAAGTCGAAACTAAAATGTGAATTTGAAGGAATATTTTCTGCAACAGCAGAAACGGTAAATGTTTTTTTATTATTAAATAACAATACTTGCCCTATCGGATTTGCCTTGCCAAAATACTTTGTTGCAACTTTTTGTGTAATTACAACCGTATTAGGTTTGTCAAGTGCTGTTTGCAGGTTGCCGGCTGCCGCTTTAAAATCAAATATTTTAAAAAAGTTAGGGTCAGCGTAACAAAAATTGTTTTCATCAAATACAATGTTTCCATGCTTTATTGTTCGGGCTACCCATTCAGGAGAAAAGCGTGTGACGTCTTCTATTTCCGGGAACCTTTTTTTAAGCTCCGGTGCTACAAATACAGGCACCGATGGCGAGATAGTTTGACTGCCACCCATCAGCACATCGTAGTTTACCCTGTAAATATTGTCTTTTTTTGTATGGAACTGGTCAAAGCTTAATTCATACTTCACAAAAGAAAGAATGAGCAGGCAGCAGGTAATTCCAATAGTAAGCCCGGCCAAATTCGTAATGGTATAAGACGGGTTTTTTTTAAGTGATCTGAATGCTGTTGCAATATTTCTTATAAACATAGATACTGATTTGAAGTGCTTGTATTGAACAGAATATTTGGACAATAAAAACTGTCAACGTGTATGCCAACGCCCGAACGCATTGCAGATAAGAGGCTTATAAAAGCATGACCGGTAAAATTGTTCGAAAATGAACAGCATTTTGTACACGTATGAACAACAAATTGTGATTGCAGAAGCCAGCAGGATATATGCCGGAAGAAAAATTCCGTCTATATTGTAACAAATAAACTCATCAAACGACTATTCATATCAAATTACAGGATTTGCAAAAGGGTGAAGCGGAGAAGCAGTTCGAAAAACATATTAAAGAATATGAGCTATTAATTTATAAAGTCTGTCGGATTTATGCATATACTAATGCTGACCGGCAGGATCTGTTCCAGGATATAATAGTACAACTATGGCATGCCTATCTAAAATTTAAAGGTGAATCTAAACTGAGCACTTGGATGTACAGGGTTGCTATTAATACAGCTATTACAGGGCTCAGAAAGAAAAAAGATTTTATTCAATCATATGAACATGCGACGCTGCCCACACATATAAGTGATGATAACAGCCTGCATGCTGAAGAACGCTTGCAGGAAATGTATAAAGCCATTGAGCAATTAAACCAAATTGAAAAGGCCGTTGTAATGCTGTATCTCGAAGAGAAAACGTATGAGGAAATGGAAGAGATACTTGGGATAACGCAGGGCAATCTTCGCGTAAAAATGAACCGGATAAAAGAGAAATTACGTAACCTGACAAACAAGAATTAATTATGGAACTGGAAGAATTTAAAGACGCCTGGAAACAATCTGAGACATATAAAAATTTAAACACAAATATTATGAACCTGATTCAACACAAAACTTATGGACCCGTTGCAGCACTTAAAAAAGAATTCAGAAAACAAATTATTGTAATGTGCCTGCTTCCAATGCTCTTAATTTTTACAAATCTTGACGATATTTCCAAACCGCTTACAAGCATTTTGTTTTGGGCGTATGTACTATTGTGTGCAGGCATCATCGTGTTTGCTTATTTTAATCTGCGCATCACCAACCAAATGAGCGTAATGGATGAAAGCATAAAACCAAACCTTGAAAAGCAGGTAAATACTTTAGAAAAAAGAATACGCTGGAAGATAACCGGGTTGCGAATTGCGCTTCTTTTTCTTATCGTGTTAACTGAAATAGTTCCTTATATACAGCATTATCAGATGCTCGATAAATGGCACTCGCTTTCGCCAATAATTCGTTTTGGCTGCTATACAGCTTTACTATTGTTTCAATATTTTATAGGAAGAGAAGTTGTGTATAGAAAATTCGGTTCACATATTAGCTATTTAAAAGAACTCATTCATGAAATGGAATAACGATATGCAGTTGAATGATGCTTACATTGTTCCCATTTCAATTTATTTACACCTGCAATCAACAGCGTTAAACAAAAACTTAGTTCGGCCAATCCTGAAGGAACTTGTATGAAAGGAAATAAACTCGCAGCGAATTGAGGCGCAATAAAACTTGCAAAGCTGTTAACAAGATAACATAAGCCTCCAATTGCCATTATAACACCAATAATTTTTGGAAGAAATGTTGATTTGAAAATTAAGCATCCAACCAAGATACAATAAAATCCAAAAAACACAATGGCAAGATTAAAACCGGTTTCCTGCAGTTGATTAAGTTTATAAGCAATAATATTAAGTTGTTCAGGTGAAAATACGTTTGCATTAATTCCATTTTTTAAAAGTATTAATGGTGCAAACTGGTTTAATAAATTCACCGACTCAATTGCAGTTCCTATTACTGTAAAGAGTACTACAAGCAACGTTATTTTTTTGTTTACTACTTTAAACAACTCATAGAAAATTACAGCCAACGGAATATTGGTAAGCAATATAATAATGTGTGCAACCAAACCTAACCTGTACAATTGTTCATGTGTTATGATGTTATGAGCTGTGGCAGCAGGGTCATTATTTATTACAATTAAACCGGGAACATATCCTATGGCAAAGAAGCCTAAAACTATATTAATGAGATATAGCAATCCGCCAATTCTAGCAGTTGTTTTGATGGAATTCATTTTTTTTATTTAGATCTGTAATAAATTTTTAATAAATGTGATGTCACATACCTAATTTCATCCACGTTTCTACAACATATTTTCCAATAGCATCGCCCATTTTTAATCCAACTTCATCATCTGCTTTAAAATGAATACCTGCATAGAATCTTGAATCTGCACAATCCTGGGCAAGCTTTTGAAACTCTTTTGCATCTTCAGGAAAAAAGTAACACAGCACGGAACTTGAAGTAGCTGCACCTGCAGCATGACCGGAAGGATAACCGGGAAATGGCGGTGTATCTATCAATGGTTTGAAAGTAGTATCATATTGGTTTGGGCGTATTCCCCAATAAGTATATTTAGAATCAAAGATGGCAATCACCGCATCATGATAGGCTACATTCAACACTGTATATACACGCACTGCTTGCGGTGCATCATCCATCATACGGTATTCAAACATTTTTTTACTGGCAAGGTCAAACCATAATTCAGGACCAGTCGTTGCCCAATAATATGCCTGTGCTGCTGTATGGAATGTTTGTTTGAAATCTCTCAGTTCTTTCATATCATTTTCAAAATCCGGCGGTGGCGGCAATCTGAATTGATCATGCGATTTAATAACGATCGGTGTAAATTCAGCAAGTGTTATTCCCATTGGATATTTGCCCGTCCATTTTTTAGTGTCCATATTCATCTTTCCATCCCATACTTTAGCAGAGCCATCATTTTTTGCTTTTTCAATTATTTGCATAGCAACCTGTTTACCTAAATCCCAACCTGCATCAATATCACTTGGATATTGCACGCCTGCATCTACACGCGATTGGGAAGCTTCATGTGCCATCTGTATAATTGAATCAGCTTTTGCAGGAAAAAAATAAGCAAGCACATAAGCTGCTGCCGCTGCCGTTACAGAATGCTCGCATGGATAAGCATACGTTTGCGGCGCATTAATCACCGTTTTTAAAGAAGTGTCTAAAACATTTGGACGCTCTCTTTTATATTTTAATTTTTCTTTCCATGCTAATATTGTTGCATCATAAATTGCAATATTCATCCACGATGCAGGCATGCGCAACTGAACTTCAAATTTTTGATTAAGCAGATCAATTACTATTTGATTCCAGCGATAGGAAGGTGCACCGGCATTCCAATACTTTATGTGCTCTGATTGTTGTTCATTAAGTTTTTTCATTCGCTGTTTTACAGTTTGCAATTCAGTTTGCGATTGAACAGCAGATGGTGGTGGCGGTATTGTTATTTTTTGAGTGCTGTCTAATAACCATGTTTTCCAGTTAGCTGCTTCGTAATTTACTTGCCTGGTTTGTGTATTTGCCTGTGATTCTGCAATTAATGAACTAAGTGCAATTGCAATGGAAAGAATAATTTTTTTCATATACTTTATTTAATGTTTGCAGCACAAGAATATTTAATTGCAATAAGCAATAGGATCAGTCGTCAATAAACAGCAGTTTATGATACACAAACAATAAATAATCGTCAACGGTGGGTTATAATTATTAATGATGAGTGATGATGTATTTATTTATATGAATGATAAACAGCAACTATAATTCGTGATAACATTTTATCACCCTTATTTTTAATTGACCTTTTCAAGTAATTTGTTTACCATAAGGTCAGTTCTATAGATTGCAAAATTTCAAGAGCAGGTTTTACCGATATTTATCTTGCAAAAAACAAGATGAAAAAATCAATGGACAAAAAGTTGCTTACATTTTATTTATGGCTTGCGCTTGGATACTTTCTTCTTGGCTTCTTTACCACAATAGGAACTTACCCCGACAAATTTTTTGCTGATGTGTTTAATAATATTTGGGGCGTTGTGTATGTTACAATCGTCAATTTTATATTGTTTGAATACAGTGTTCGATTTGTATTAAGGAAAAGAAAAACTATTATCTATAATATTCTTATTGGCATTCTGCTGGGCTTTCTTTACATGATAGTTTATTCTTACGGTTCTTATCTCTGGCGGCTATTGGGAATACAATTACATATTTATACTCAATTAAAAATATATGCTTCATTAGATGCTGCACTTCAAAATCAAATGGCATATAGCGTTGGCTCAGTTTTTCTTTTTGGCGTTTCAAGACATATTTATAATTACATCAAATTAAAACAAGCAGAGCAAACATTGCGTATTCAAAAACAGGAAGCCGAATTAAGTTATTTGCGGTCGCAAACAAACCCGCATTTTTTATTTAATACGCTTAATAATATTTATTCTCTTGCAAGAGATAAAAGTGATCTTGCTCCTGAATCAATAATGCGCCTTTCAAAAATATTACGCTTCAATTTGTATGAAGCAAGCGGTGCTTATATAGCCATAGAACAGGAGTTGAAAATAATCAGCGACTACATTGCACTTGAAAAATTACGATATGATGAATCGCTGCATATCAATTTCAATTATGATGTTGAAGATATGAAGCAGGCTTTGCCGCCATTATTGCTTATACCGTTGGTTGAAAATGCTTTTAAACATGGTGTATCTGAAACAAGAAATCGTCCGTTTGTTGACATTCACCTTACAGTAAAGAACAGGCACTTGATGTTTCTTGTAAAAAATTCGACTGATGTAAATGATGAAGAAAAAAACGTGAAAGAAAATATTGGTCTTTCTAATTTGCGCAGGCAACTTGAATTGCTTTATACTGATTACAATTTATCAGTTCAACAAGGCGAATCTGTTTTTACGGCTACTTTAAAAATCAATCTTTCAAGCCATGTCTAAAGTAAAATGCATTATAGTAGAAGATGAGCCGCTGGCAGTAAAAGTATTGACCGATTACATTGCGCAGGTGCAGTTTCTTGAATTGCAGTCAACATTTAAAGACGCTATTCTTGCAACAAACTGGTTACGCACAAACAGCACTGATTTGATCTTTTTAGATATTCATCTTCCCAAACTAAAAGGCATGGCTTTTTTAAAAACACTTATACATTCGCCGGCAGTAATTATTACAACAGCTTATCACCAATATGCCGTGGAAGGGTTTGAATTGAACGTAACCGATTACTTATTAAAGCCAATAGAATTTGAACGTTTTTTAACAGCAGTAAATAAAGTAAGCATTGCAAAAACTACAACGCCTCAACCAACCGAAACTGCTGATGCAAAAGATTATCTTTTTCTGAATGTTCAAAAGAAAAAGGTAAAGATTTTATTTTCAGAGATATTGTACATTGAAAGTCAGCGTGAGTACATAAAAATCATTACTGCAAAAAAAGAATACCTTTCAAAAATGGGTACAAATGAAATCGAAGAATTGTTGCCCTCTAATCTTTTCAGGCGCATTCACCGTTCATTTATTGTATCTGTAAAAAAGATCGACTCTTATACGGCTGAAGAAGTGGAAGTAAATGGCATTAGTATTCCTGTGGGAAGAGATTACAGGAATATCATAAAAGATCTTTAAAGCTTCTTTTATTTACATCATCTGCAAAAATTATCAACCTGCAATTGTTATCTCTTCGCAGTTTAATTTTTCAAATTTATCTCCGCCGTCCACATGTGCATACAGTTTCTTTATGATTGCACTTGCTCAAATTATACGCATAACCCATCATACTGCACCTTCATTCTTTTATAAACCGGCGGTTTCATAAATTCTTCAGTCTTTTTATGGAAAGCGCGATGCCTAACTGTCGCTTTCGTCTGAATTATCATGCCCTTCCAGCTTCACCAATTTATTATAAAGCCCAAGAATTAAAAATGGTGCAGCCCATTGGCCGATAAAGAGGCTCATGTGTCTTTTACCAAGAAGTTGCAGTAAAAAAGAAGTGCTCATTGCACCTAAAGATGTCCACAAAAAAATGTCTGAAGGAATTTTTCCTGTTTGTTCTTCTATTGCTTTTGCAACAGGTCCTTCTTTGTGTTGCGGGTTTGTGTTTGACATAAATAAAGTTTAAGTGATTAAAGCTTTTGCTGAATAGATTGTGCTTCCTGCAAATGCATTTGTATTACGGGCAAATATTTATTTGCATAATTTTTTATTTGCTGATTGTTGCCGCTTGACAACTCAAACTGGAATATGTTAATTGTTATCATGTGGTCTCTTATCTGCGCGCCTATATATGTTGTATCAAAAACGTTACCTGACAATGTTTGCAACTGGGTTGCCATTGCCTGGTGTAAAGAATCAGGTGTGGAAGGAACAGCTATATTTAATGACGAAGCCAGTGAATCCAATTCGCTTTCCGCATTTCCATGATCACTCACCATCATGCTGCCAAAGATTCTTACTGAATCATAACTGCCTCTGCTGGCAGCAATAGCGCCTGCACTTATTTCATCATTATTTGAATAAGATGCCTGTTGCATAAAATAACTATCCGTGCTGTTTACGGTTGTATTATCATTATTATTTTTATTACATGCGGAACATGCAAACATCGCAAAGGCTAACACACATACATACTTCATAAATTTTAGGTTTTAAGTTGAAAAATTTTATTATAAGGTTATTTCTCCATCAGGTAACAACATGAAAACAATTTTAGTACCAGTTCAGGCATTCATGAATTTTATTTCCAAAATCATTTATAAAAATTTCCTGATCTCTGCTTACATTATGTAATACTATTCTTTCTGCACCAACTTCTCGGCACGTATTTATCAAGTCAGCCAGTTCACTGATTGACGTGACGATATTTGTGTTATCCGCAACATCTTTTCTTGTAACATGTTTTAATCTTTCATCAAATTGTTCAGGTTTATATAGGTCTGCTAACTCATTTTTTGAACAGGCATTCATTCTCCATTGATGATACGCTTCTTCTTCAGCCTCTTTTTTTGTATGCGCATAAGAAAAAGATAATTGTAATAAAAAAGGCTTGCCATCTCCGCCATTATTTTTAAATGCTTCTTTTTTCTTTAACATATCTTCTTTGCTTCCACTTGTTGTAAGTAAACCATCTGCCCATTTACCTGCCCATGCGGATGTTTCTGCGGAAAGCGCTGCACAAAATAACCTTGGCAACTGCTTTGGCAAAGTATACAGCCTGGCTTCCTTTACTTTTATTAAGCCTGAAAATGTTACTTCGTCGCCATTCAACAGTTGTCTTATTATTTGTGCGCATTCAAATAATCTTTTATTTCTTGATTCTTTATCAAGCCATGGCTCGCCGGTTATCATTTCGTTCAATGCTTCACCGCTGCCAAGTTCAACGTCAATTCTTCCAGGAAACATTTCAGCAAGTGTTGACAATGCTTGTGCAACAATAGCAGGATGATAACGCTGGCCCGGCGCACATACCATGCTAAAAGGCAATTGCGTGGCATGCATTGCAGCGGCGATCCAGCTAAATGTAAAACCACTTTGCGCCTGCCTTAAACTCCACGGGTAAAAATGATCAGAAGAATGTATAGCTGTAAACCCTGCTTGTTCGGCTAATTTTGCAAATTGTAAAAGTTGGGACGGCGCAAATTGTTCCTGTGATGCATGATATGCGAGGGTACACATATTAACGGAAATTTTTAAGGGTTGAAAAAGCGGTAATAAGTTTAATTATTTTAAAACCATGCCATCAATTTATATTATTCTACAAATAATTTTTTATAGAAATGAATGAGTGATTCGCATAATATAATGGCTGGCATGTTCATGCTTGGTGCAATTGTTCTTCCCCCGGCGTAATTCCTCAACACTCAATTCTTGTGCTTACCTTATTATGTTATGTAATTCTGCGTATTTGTAAAAGATGCATTGCACTACGATAACGGTTTTATTGATCACGATCAGTGATGTCCTCGCCGAAAACAATTTCATAGCCGTTATTATCTGTAACTGAAAAATCGCGCATTAAGTATTGCCTGTCTGCAATATGTGTTTTAATTGTAGCCTTTTCCTTTACTGCTTCCCAAAGTTCATCAACACCATGTATGAAAATATAAATGCTGCCTGTAAACTGCGGCCCAGGAAAAAAATCTTCATCACCTGGTTCGCCGGTGGGCACTACAAACATGATCTCCGCATTATCTCTGCAAAGCGCGGCAAAATTGGGAAAGTTGCTCCGGCTTTTAAAGCCTAATACTGTTTCATAAAAAGCAATCGTTTCCTGTAAGTTTTTTGTCCATAATATAGGACTTAATGCCTGCAATTGCATAAGCGGAAATTTTTACAAAGTTTAAATTTGTTCGTATAAATGTAAATGATTTGATGTGAACAGTATCTGCTGAAGTAAGCATGGAATCACTTTTATGAACGAATGATAAAGCAAAAGCCGTTGATGCTTGTATTTCCGGATTCTTACTCCGTTCTTAAGCTCCTCACCGGGTTTGCCATCGCTGCTTTTATTGCCTGGAAACTGATGGTTACTATTGTTATAATCAATGCTGCAATACCTGAAACAATAAAAACAAACGGCGCAATAGTTATTCTATAATCATATTGTTGCAACCAATTGTGCATATAATAAAAAGCAACCGGTGCGGCGATCACGCAGCTTATAAATACCAACATAATAAAGTCTTTTGAAAGCAACAACCATACTTGCGATACAGAAGCGCCTAACACTTTGCGTATGCCAATTTCTTTTGTACGTTGTTCTGCTATGTATGCAGCCAAACCGAATAACCCTAAACAAGAAATAAATATCGCTAATGCTGCAAACAAACCGGATAATTTTCCAATTAATGTTTCCAGCTTAAATTTTGCCGCGTAACTATCATCAGCGAAAGTGTAACTATACGGATAAGCAGGATTATACTTATTGAATATTGAAGTGAGTTTCGTTATTGCGTCCTGCGTTTTTACATTGGGTGATAACCTGTACATAATTACATCCTGCGGATGCGGATCGTAAAAAAACATGGTTGCATCGGCTTGTTCAAAAGGTGATGCCATCAATGCGTTTTTTACAATACCAATTATTCTAAACTTAGTATCGATCCAGGTTATAGTTTGATTTAAAGGATCTTTCAATCGTAATAGCTTAACTGCTGCTTCATTAAAAATTACATTCAAAGTATCTGAAGGCGATTCGAAATTTCGTCCTTCTTTCATTTGCATACCAAGCGTTTTAAAGTAATCATCTGAAACTCTCAGCCAACCCATGTCAACAGACTCACCTTGTTGTTTGCCTGGCCATTCTTCAACATCCCTATGATTAGCACCTGCCGTTACACTTGCGGTTGCAGTAGTTACTGATGATGCGATATTTTTTTCAATCAATTCATTTTTTATGGCAGTATAATTATTGTTGAGATCAGCGTTCATGTCTGTAATCATCAGCCTGTTTTTATCATAACCTGTTGGCCTGTCTTTAGCATATTGAACCTGCTGATAAATGATGTAAGTGCAAATAATAAGTGCAATAGAACAACTAAATTGAAGTACTACTAAAATTTGTCTCGGCAACGCTGCTGCTTTACCAACATGCACTTTTCCCTTTAACACTTTTACCGGTTCAAAAGAAGAAAGATAGAATGCCGGTCTTGCCCCTGCAACCAACCCGGTTAGTAAAACACAGCCTGATGCAATCAACCAAAATATATAATTGGTAAAAGGAATTTTTATGTTTGAATTGGTAAGTGAATTAAAAGCAGGTAATGCTAACTGAACAAAAAGAAGGGAAAAAACAAATGCAATAAAAGTGAGCAAAAGTGATTCAGTAAGAAACTGAAATATCAAATGATTTTTGCCTGAACCGATTGCTTTTCTTACGCCAACTTCTTTGGCTCTTTTTTCTGATCGTGCAGTTGAAAGATTAATAAAATTGATGCAGGCAATCAGCAACACAAGTATGCCGATAATTGTAAAAATGCTTACATATTGTATAAATCCTGTTGTTAGTTTGCCTTTATCAAAGTTTTCATACAAGTGCCAGTTAGCAACATTATCCAGAATAATGTTTGTTTTCATCGACATGAAGTTATCTGTCTCTGTTTTTTCCAGGTCCCTGATTTTCGGTTCAACCTGCGCATAAGATATTCCGGGTTTTAATTTTACGAACACCATAAAGTTCGTCCAGCCAAAACCTTTTGTGCGTGCAATCTTTGTAAAATCGTCTGTTGATTCTAAATAACTAAAGGGAACGAGATAGCTAAATTGTAATGTGGAGTTTGATGGAATATCTTTTAAAACACCGGTTACTTTCAAATCATTTTTATTATCAAAGCGAACAACTTTATTTATCGGGTCTTCATTACCAAATAAAGCTTTTGCCGTGCTCTGCGTCAGCACAATAGAATAAGGATTATTTAAAACAGCATTTTCATTTCCCTCCAGTAATTCATACTTAAATATCTTTAAAAAATCATTGGCAACCTGCCCGCCATTTATATAAAACTTTTTATCGCCGGCTTTCAAACCATGCATGCCAAATCCATCCGTTTCAGCAACGTATTGTATTTCGGGAATTTCAGTTCGTAAAATAGTTGCCAGCTTTAATGAAGTGCCGCCATAGGTCATCGTGTCGCCGTTGCCATAAAACTTGCGCCGCACCTGGTATGCTTGGTTGTAACCAGGCAAAAATTTATCATAAGAATATTGATCATACACCCATAAACCAATAATTAGTGCGACAGCCATTCCTGTTGCTAAACCAAGAATATTTAATGCGCTGTATGCTTTGTTGTTTTGCAAACTGCGCCATGCGGTTTTGAAATAGTTCTTGAACACGGTTATAAGTTTTAGTGATAGATTTTATGCGATAAGTGAAAACCTTTCATTTCTTAATTTTCACATTTTCAGATCCTGAAATTTTCAATTGACATCTTGTTGTTAAACAGGCAACGTATATGCCACTGCCTGAACATATTGAAGATTAAAGGCTTGTAAAATTTACAACCGACGAAACTGTTCGGAAGTGAACAGCATTTGTACAGGGATGAACATCCAAATACACGCTTCCGGTTTCTTATTTGTCAATCCAAATTATTGAATTACCGGTGCCATATTCGTTTTGTTCCCAAAGTTTATTGGCCGGGTCTATGATCCACTCCCCGTCAACAATAAATTTATACTGATGCTTGCCCGCAGAAAGATGTACACTGAAAATCCAGTCATCACCATCCTTTATCATACGAAGTGTTTGAGGGCTCCAGTTATTAAAATCACCTGCAAGAAAAACAGATCCTGCCTTGCCATATCCTTTTAAACGAAAGGTATAATTCGCATCAATAATAAGATAGGAATTGCGGATGCCGTTTTCATTATTTACGATCAACGGGTTTGCAGGATCGGTTATCCAATGACCATCAACCAAAAACTTATATTCGTAATTGCCTGCTCCTATTACGTAAGGCAGTTGCCAGCCATTAGCTGTTTTAGCCATGTATAATTCATTTGTTCGCCACCCGTTAAAACTGCCTGATAAAACAACCTGCTTTGCATTTGTATAACCGGTTAATTTGAAAATATGCGGTTTGCCAATCTCCATTACCGAGTTATAGCCTCCCTCTCCATCAGGAAGCTGTGCAACTTTTTTATCTTCAGCATGCCATTGGCCATCCACCACAAATTTATAGGTATGTGTACCCTCAGCAAGATATACAGGCAATTCCCATCCTTTTGATGTTTTCATCATCGCCAGTTCCTTTTTATTCCAGTTATTAAAACTACCGGCAACAAAAACTTTTTTTGCATCTGCAAAACCGCCCAGCTTAAAAATTACGTTTGGTTTAAAATACACTGAATTAATGTTTCCCAGGCCATCATTTTCTTTAAGCATGTTATCCTCATCATCCATCCAGTTACCATCAACAATAAACTTATACCAATACTTCCCGGCACTAAGCTGTACGTTTATTATCCAACCATTTTCAGTTTTCGTCATTGGTTGTTTGGTAACCGACCAATCGTTAAAGCTGCCTGCCAATATAACCCTGTGCGCATTGGTATAACCCCGCAAAAAGAATGTAACCGTTGAATTATTAACAGCAAAAGAGGGTTTATTTCTAAAGCGGTTGTATCCATATGCAAGGCCGTTATTTACAGAAGGAAACATTTCTGCAAACGTTGGGTGCTTCTCCGAGAAAACAATTTTGTGTGCAGGATCATTTATATCATTAAAAGCCGTCATTGACTTGCTGATAGTAAATGATTCTTTATCATTTTTGTTGATTGTCCATCCAAGTTTTTTCAGTGAATCACTAATACCGGTTTTTATAAATTCTTTCAGCGGCAGGTCAGTTAAGTTGTATTGCCTTATAAACTTTTCTATATCTGATGCAGTAGAATGTTTCTTGATGGTAATAAACATTTTACCATTTCTTATTGAATAGCTGCCTGCCTGTTGCTGCGCTGCCAGCCTTGCCTGCATCATCATTAAAAACAGGAGGCCAATGCAGCAATGCAGCCATATATTTATTTTGTATCTGCCGCCTGTTTCCATACATACATTTTATGTTTAACAAAATTAAATCCTGTTTTGTGTTGAGACAGGTAATCAAAGCCCAGCACGCCATCAATACATCCGCCCTGTGCAAAGCAGGTATATTCAAGATTAGTGATAAGGAACGGCAAATTGCTTATCTTCTCTTCACCTATCTTTATATTTTTTACATTTCCATAAACAGCTTCTACCTTTTTATTGCCAACGCCGCTCAGCACCACACGCCTTATCACATCAACATTATTAAATATCTTATCAGGAAGGCGGCTGTCGAGTATATTGTTCTCGGCAGCGCAGTCAATTATAAATTTCAAATTCTTTCCCACCATTTCAGAATGTACAATAATGCGGTTGTCGGTAATATCTATTGGCATTGTTGTATAGGCAGCAACATCGTCCAGCATTTCGTTTTGATATGTCGCCGCTTCTTTTCTTGTTATGCGATGAAGATAAATAACACTTTTTTCATAGTCTATGATCATTTCGCAGTCTTTAAACAATTCAAAGCCCAGCAACCCGAGGATTTTCAGGCCTTTGGTGTTTTCAATACCGCCAAGGCTGGTTACATCCGCCTGTTGATCATGATAATTCAAAGCACCCAAAGAAAATGATTTTACCGTAGTTTGAATGATGAAAGGCGAACTTCCTGTTATACCAGCCTGTTCTCCATCAGTGATCATGGTGGTAGGGTAATTGCGGAAATAAGTAAGGTTCAATACAAGATTGGGCGCGCCTGTGTCCAAAATAAAATTACCCGCAGTAGTATCTGCCTGCGCTTTTACAACAATCAAATTACCGGCTCTTGTAAATGGTATTATGCAGGAAACGGAATCAATAGTGATGGATGATACTTTAATGAAAGGCTGATGTGGTAAAGTGTGGAACGTAGCGGCTGTGTTGCCCGGGTAAGTTTTCAGTAAAACAGCCCATGTAAAACATACGAGATAAATTTTTAACAGCATACACAATAAGGCTTACAAAATAAACAAGATATAACATTGATGAAGGAAAACATTCTATTCTTCATCAAATTTCGCCATGCAGTTTTGAAATAATTTAAACACGTTATAAGCTTTAAGTTGTACGTTTTACGTTCATTTACTAATTAACGAATTGGCGAATTTTTCATTCTGTTCTCAAACTCTTTACCGGGTTGGCAATTGCTGCCTTTATTCCCTGGAAGCTGATTGTTATAACTGTTACCAGTAAAGCCATTAATGCGCTTAATACAAAAACACCCGCACCAATGCTGATACGGTAATCATAATTCATTAACCAGTTATGCAGAAAATAAAATGAAATGGGCGCGGCAATCAAACAACTTATTATTACCAATAAAATAAAATCTTTCGATAATAATAACCAAACCTGTTGTACCGAGGCACCTAACACTTTGCGGATACCAATCTCTTTTGTGCGTTGTTCGGCAACATATGCAGCCAATCCAAACAAACCTAAACATGAAATAAAAATGGCAAGTGCTGCAAACAAGCCTGCAAGCTTTCCGATTAGTTGTTCAAGGTTAAATTTTGAGGCATATTGTTCATCTGAAAATGAATAATCATAAGGATAAGCAGGATCATACTTATTAAAAATTGCTGTGAGTTGTGTAATTGCATCCTGTGTTTTTATGTTAGATGATAACCTGTACAACAAGTTACTTTGCAGATCATGCTGGCAATAAAACATGGTTGGGTCTGCAGATTTGAAAGGCGATAGCATTAATGCATCCTTAACCACACCAACAATCGTGTATTGTTTATCATCTTCAGTAATTTTTTGCCCCACAGGATTTTTCAAGCGAAGCCGTTTGACGGCAGCTTCATTAAATATTACACTTGTTGAGTCGTTGCTGCCACTAAAATATCTTCCCTCTTTTAAACTCATACCTATTGTTTTAAAATAATCATCGGTCACAAAAATGTTACCCATTTCCACAGTTTCGCCAGCTTGCTTGCCGGGCCAATAATCAATATCAGTATGCCACCAAATATCAGTTGAAGGGCTTGATGCGGTTGTAACGGATGAAACGATTCTTTTTTCAATCAATTCATTTTTTAAAGCAATGAAATTTTTGTCCAGGTCATCATTCATGCCCTTTATCATTAGCCTGCTTAAATTATAACCTGTCGGCCTGTTTTTAGCATATTGTATTTGTTGATAAATAATAACGGTACTTATAATTAAAGCGATAGAACAACTGAATTGAATAACAACTAAAACTTTTCTTGATAAGGACGATTTACCTGCCTGCACTGCGCCTTTCAATACTTTTACAGGATTAAATGAAGAAAGATAAAATGCAGGTCTGCTGCCGGCAAGCAATGCAGTTATAAAAAGACAACCCAGCATTATCACCAGGAAATAAATATTTCCAAACGGAATAACAATATGTGTTTTTGTAAGCGTATTAAATGCAGGTAATGCTAATTGGGCAAGCAGTAATGCAAAAACAAAAGCAAAAATGGTAAGCAAAAACGCTTCGGTTAAAAATTGAATGATCAAATCTTTTCTTTGTGAACCGATTGCCTTTCGCACACCAACTTCTTTGGCTCTTCTTTCTGAACGCGCTGTAGTGAGATTTATAAAATTGATGCAGGCAATAATCAATACCAGCAAACCAATAATCGAAAACATTCTTACATAAGATAGAAAACCTTCCGTGTCTTTTCCATTTACATAATTTGAATATAAATGCCAGCGCTCCATTGGTTGCAGCGTAACATAAGAACTCGTTGCATTAATGTTGCCTTCTTCAGTATGCTCTATATTCCTGATCTTAGGCGCTGCCTGCGCATAATTAACACCTGGCTTTAGCCTAACAAAAATTTGCAAGTTGTTATTGCCGAAACTGCTTAAGCCATCTTTTTGTATTTGCGGGTTAACAGCATAACTGTAAGAACTTGGAACAATATATTTAAAATTGTAGGTTGCATTTTCAGGAACATCTTTTATAACACCCGTTACTTTTAAATCATGCGCATTATCAAAACGCACTAATTTGTTCATTGCATTCTCATTACCAAAAAGTGACTTTGCAAGCGATTGCGTAAGTACAATTGAATAAGGATCTTTGAACACCGTATTCGCATTGCCGCTGATAAATGAATATTGAAAAATCTTAAAAATATCTGTGCCTGCAATAGCGCCATTCACATACAATTTTTTGTCACCGGCAATTAGTCCATGATTACCCGTCCAATCACTTTCAGCCACATATTCAATCTCCGGAATTTGTGTGCGCAAAGCATCAGCTAATTTTAATGATGTGGTTTGAAAAGTAAGCGTATCGCCATTGCTGTTAAAATTTCTTTGTACACGGTACACAGATTGATATTCCGGTAAAAATTTGTCAAATGAATATTGATCATATACCCAAAGCCCGATTAATAATGCAACAGCCATTCCTATTGCAAGACCAAGAATATTTAATAAACTGTATCCAATTGTGCGGGTAATACTCCTCCATGCAGTTTTGAAATAATTTTTAAACACGTGTGTAAGTTTTAAGTTGTACGTTTTATACGTTCATTTACTAATTACTGGAATTGCCGGATTGTCAAATTCATTTGCTCCTTCTTAAGGCGTCAACGCGTATGCCACTGCCTGAAAGTGTTGAGGATAAAAGGCTTATAAAATATATAACTGGCAAAATTGTTCGGAAATGAACAGCTTTTGTACAGGTATGAACAACAGGCGATCTTATAAAATAACTGTTCCCAAAACAACGGGCAAAGTATTTGCGCATCATTTACTTTTATTAATATGGACTTACAACTACAAAACAAAACCGCATTCATCAGCGGCTCTACAGCAGGTATTGGTTTAGCAACGGCAATATCGTTGGCAAGAGAAGGCGCTGCTGTATATATTAACGGCAGAACACAACAAAGAATTGACGAGGCGGTTACACAAATAAAACAGGCAGTTCTTGGCGCAACAGTACAGGGCATAGTGGCAGATTTCAGCAAGGCAGAAGAAGTAAACAATTTAATACAGCAATTGCCGGACGTTGATATTTTGATCAACAACGTGGCCATGTTTTCGCCAACAGAATTTGTTGATATTACAGATGCAGACTGGCTGAAATTTTATGAAGTGAATGTATTAAGCGGCATACGTTTGTCGAGACATTATTTGCCACTGATGCTGAAAAAGAATTGGGGCCGCATCATTTTTATTTCCAGTGAAAGTGCGCTTAATATTGCAACCGAGATGATCCATTACGGCATGACGAAAACAGCACAACTGGCAATCAGCCGTGGATTGGCTTTG
>JAFBAF010000243.1 GCA_019247895.1 Parafilimonas sp.
TTGTAAAAACTCCGACTGCTAAGTTAAAAATAACAACTGCATATTTCAAAGTGAACTTTGGGAAAACATTTTTTCTAAAGAACGGATAAAACAAATGCACAGCTCAATTAAAGCAAATCGAGCATGGAAGATGTAAGTTTAATTGCCTTGTTTGGTTCACCCAAGCCACTGTATGCGATTGCATAATTTGCATTCCCCGTTATTTCATTAACAGTTGCATTAAAAAGATTGTATGCATTGGTATATACGCCAAACTCGTTACATACCACCTGCTTTTTATTGCATGCTTTCATAAATGCCTGGCTGGCGGTGGCAAAGCCATTTGAACATTTTGAAGCGTTATACCAATGTACATTGCTGTAATCGAAATTTATCTTTTGTACACCGACGGCATAAGTGTTTACTAAATTTAAAACACTGTTATAATCTGCGCTAAGGCCCACATAATAACAATTCAACCATTGGGTTTGCGCATCACCTGTTAGTTGTGAGTATGTCCATCGCCCAAGTGTAGATGATCTAATGCCTGCATCAGCAATCTTAAAACCATATTTATGACCAACCGAAGTAATAATAGAAAGCTCAGTAAAATAATCCGGTAATTTTCCGCCAAGTGAAACTTCATAGTCCCATTCGTTTTCAACTACAACAAATGGTATTTGTGTTTTATATACAGAATAATATTTAAAAAAAGCATCAGCCTGCGATTTAAGCAAGTTAGTGTCTGTCGGAAAAGATCCGTCAGCCCCATAATTCCAGTTTGCATTTATTTGCACACTATATCCGCTTGAAAGATAATCGTCTATTGTTTTGCTTTTACTTGTTTGAGAAAGATATATTGGTATCCTTATTAATTTAATGCCTGCACCATCCATATCGGCCCGGGTTTGCTCTGTAGTGGATTGCTTTTCAATCAATCCGAAAACAGTTTGCACAGATGGGGACTTTGTGATTTCAGTTGAAACGCTGGTAACCCGGATAGTTTGAATAACTGGAGCGATGTCTTGTTTTGTGCATGCTGTTAACATAAAGATGAGCACGGCATAAAGGCTTGCTTTACGGTTTAACATTGAATATAGGCTTTGTAGTAGTTTAATTGTTGGGATCAGAAATAATTGGTGAATATATTCTTCGTTCAGGTAAAATATTTCATCAAAAATTTTTACAGCGCTTGCCAATCAATTATTGTGCCGAAATTAATAAAAGAGAGAAAGGCTCGTAAAATTTATAGTAAGCTCTGTTTTTGAGCAATGGGTAAGGGATATTCACGGCGATGCAATCTTTATCGCTTGCTTATCATTTATTATGAAACTGCTTGGATAAGTGCAATGTTAGTTATCGTATTCTTTCTTAATCTCAGCAATAATCTTTTTCATCTTATTTATGGTTGCATCGTACCGGGCTGTAATTTCATCCGTAAAGCTTAATACCATGCTTATGTTGTGTGCTTCTTCCGTATTTAAAACTTCCAAAATGTTACTGGTTGAATCTGTTGTACGGCGAAGTGTTTTTTGAAGGTAGCTGAACAGAATATTTTTATGATTAACGTAATTACTTGTAGACGACAGGAGGGAAGGAATATTTTCCTGGTAAAGATCCAAAATATCATTCTGCAAGCTATCGTTTTCAATAAACCCTAATTTTCCCGAAGATTTAAAGCCTTCGAATCTGCCGTTATTTGGATTAAGTGCTGTTGTATTATAAATCCAATTGGAGTAATAAACAACGCTGTCCCTCTTTAAGGTTTCTCCAAGTTTTGCATGATCAATGTACATAAAAGCTGCTTTTTGCATTTTATATGAATACCTGTCTTGCTGCATTTCAGCTATATCAGCAGTAAGGTCTTTTTGCAGGCCAAGCAAAAACACTTTTACATCATCCTGCTGATGGCGGTGCTCACTTCTGTTTTCAAACCAAATAGATATAGTAACCGCAAAAACTATGATGATAATTTCTACCAGGAAATCTTTTAGCTTGTGCCAAAACCCCTGTTCTTTCTGTGCTATTATTTTAAAAATATTTTTAGTATGTTTCGCTATTTCCTGCTCTGCCATGATTTGCGTTTATGCGCAAATAAACATTATTCTTTGCGCATCTATTTAAGAAGAGAAAGAAAGTAGTAACCTGGTGCCTTACAAACAAAAAATTTATAAAGAAACATTGCCAACGCAAAAATGCTTGCGCTTTTGTATTTTAGTTTATGATTTCAAAAGTATTCAACCATAGTACACGTAATATTTCATTTTTAGTAGATGAACTGAAACTTTGGACCAAAGATGATGAGCGACTTATAAAGTCTTACATAAAAATTCATGATCATGAACAAAACCTTGCAAACCGTGCGAGAGAATTGAATACAGAAACACAACATATTCGTGATGCAATTGAACAAACCAGGAAACATCTTGTAGAAGTAGAAAAACAAATAAAAGAACTGAGCAAATTTGCTGATACTTTTCACCTGGCTGATCCTAAAAAAGAAGAAAAGGCGGAACAAATATTTGATAAAGCAGATAAAGTTTATGGTACAATAGATACACACCAACACTTGTTTGAGGAACTGGAAAAAAAAATTGAAAAATTTTGTGCGTTAAAATCTGCGTTTCTGAATAGCCTTGAAGATTTTACTTTATGGGAAAAGTTTGATAAAATAAGAAATAAACATGCGCAACGCTATAAAGTTAATTCAATCGATATCGTAACTTTTGAAATGGAGGAAGAATTATTCAAAGATTATGTTTCAGTTCATACATAAGCAAACGAAAACATTTTTGACTATGCTGATAAAACTATTGAGATTTATAATGCACTGGTATCAGAAACTAAAATTCAATATGCAACATGGGAAGAATTTGCAAAACGTGTCCATCTTATACGTGAAATAACTGAAAGCAGCAGTGTCCATTTAATAAGCTCCGCAAATTGAGATAATTAAAATAATATCAAACATGCTGCTTTATAGTTGATATTATATTACGGCTGTTCATGATAAGGAGCAAATCCCTAATATAATATTGGCTGATTTTGTATCTTGCAACTGTTGCAAACATCGCCTGCTGTACAACACTTTGATGTGTAACTTCAAAGAATTTTTAACCTTTAAATAAACAACAATTATGAATTACAGTTATGGTGAAATGTCAGTCTTCTCACGTTCATTATTTGCATCCTTATTTGCCGGGTTCATTGCTACCTGTGTCATGGAATTTTTCGATATTTTTTTCAGAACCGCAACAGGGTATAATCCCTCACTCGTTATCAATGTATCAACCATAATATTTGGAGCATTTATACCGTGTGTTGTGGCAGGAATAATATTTTATATGCTTATAGCATATGTAAAGAGCGGCGCTCTTATATTCCGTATTTTATTTCTTGTTTTATCAATGTGGGTTTGTTTTATTGTAATGCAATCACATTATGGAGGAAACCTTCCGGTGCTCGAAGGATTCAGAGGTTTAGCACTTGGTTGTATTCTTATACTAACAGTTTTTATTGTCGTGTTTATTCCTTACTTTTTTAAAAATAATAAATCTTTTCTTTGATTTAATAATAACAGTATTCTCCATATTGGTTTTAGCAAGCGAAGTCCCCGGCTTCGCTTTTTGTTTGTGACTTTGAAATTTGGTATTGTATTGCTGTAATTTCAAGAAGAATTTTTTAGCCTGTGTTCTTCGCCAAAACACATTTCAAGCAGTAGTTGGCATATCGTAACCGCAAGGTTAGAATTATGCTTTCTGCAGTTTAAGTTTGTTTTGGTATATACTTTGCTAATTAACCACCAACTGTATAAGTTTTTATTAGTCATAATAAACCTTGAACCATCGCTATAATAAATTTAAAAAAGTATTTTTCATCTTACTGGATTCGTTCTGCCTTTTACACAATACTTCAACGTTTCTCGCTAACACTTTTCGGATTAATCAATTTCATGGTGCTCGTACGTGTATTGTCGCATACAGAAATGGGCATTTGGGCATTGTTCTTAACGATTACATCTGTTTTTGAAGCTTCTAAAAGCGGGCTATTAAAAAATGCACACGTGCGTTATGTAAGCAGCAGTGATATAGTCACAGAGAAGGTTATAATTGCTTCTTCGTCATTTGTTATTAACCTGGTTGTAAGTATAATTTTTATAATCTTTATACTATTTGGCTCCCGATGGCTTAGTGTTCAATTAAACGCAGGCTTAGCGCTGTCATCTGCGCTGCAGTGGTTTATTCCAGGTGTTATATGTATGATTTTTTTTTCGCACCTCGAAGCAGTTCAGCAATCTTATCTCGACTTCAAAGGTGTGTCTGCAGGTTACTTAATACGGCAAATAAGTTTTTTTATTTTGATAGTGGTCAATATGCTTTTTAAAGCAACATTTTCTTTAAACCTGTTAGCGCTATATCAATTTATAAGCATACTTGCCGGCACAATAACTTTATATGTGTTTACAAGAAAATATTTAGTGCACCGGTACAAACCTGAAGTTGCATGGATAAAAAAGATATTAGGATATGGCGGTTATATTTTCGGGTCTGGCATTATGGGCAATATTTATTCCAACATAGACAAAGTGATGGCTGCAAAATTTATTTCAAGCAGCTCTGTGTCGTTCTATAATACTGCTTCGCGAATAAACGGAATGGTTGACGTTCCATCTTATGCTGCTGCAGAAATTCTCTTCCCCAAAACCGCGCATGCATCTGCTCACGAAGGCAAAGAGAGAGTAAAATACCTTTATGAAAAAATGGTATCAATCTTACTTTCATTTACTATACCGCTTGCCATTTTTATCATCCTGTTTCCAAGGCTGGTTATAACAATTATTGCAGGACCTTCTTATTTGACTGCGGTTCCTATATTACAACTGTATATGCTGGCAAGTATTTTCCGGCCAATGCAAAACCAGGCAGCCAATCTTTTAAATTCAATTGATAAACCTGCATTATGTTTTTGGATAAACACTCTTGGTTTGGCGGAAGCCCTGATAATTAATTATGCCTGTCTTTATTATTTTGGCTTTTATGGAGCAGCAATAGGAACATTGATCTCTTCTATAATAGGCACATTTTTCTGGTACTTTATTATGAAATACCAGATAGGAGCTGAGGTCTCCGGTATTTCAAAATACACCGCTGAGTTTTATAAAACAGCATACCGAGGCTTAATGCAAAGTTTGAAAAAAACGGACACTATTACTCACATAAATTAATTGCCTGCGTACATGCATTGCTATAGCAACATATGGAAATGAAAATTTATGATTTTTTACAGCACTATCTTCAGCGCGAAAACTTATTTTTAGCCTTCCATCATTCAACAAAAGACCTTGTTATGAAAAGCATTTTCTTCGCTTGTTTTGTTATAATTACTACTGCAGTTTTTGGCCAGGGTAATACATGCAATTTATGGCTGGGCAATGTATCTGACTCAACCAATAACATTAAACAGTTTGCTGAAAAATACCTGGAAATACCAACCAGGCTTTTGCCCTCTGAAACGAATACTATCCTTGAAATGAGAGATGATAACCAACTGGCTCAAATAAAAATATGGCTAAAGCCAAAAAAAGTACTGGTTAATGGAGCTATGGCCACTGTTTATACTATCAGCTCTTTCAAAATCGTTTCCCTCTCGGATAAAATAGATGCGCTTTACAATGCGCTTGTTAATAAAATTCAAACATGTATTACTCAAACTACAACAATGAATACTGTGTTTGGAGATAATAAAATATTTATTGAAAGAAACAGTGGAGGTTTTGGCAAACAGGGCTTGCCGATGTCTACATTAACGGTTACTCCTAAATGAGTCCAGGATTTATCTAAGCCTGGCAAGCTCTACTTGGGTTGTGATAAACCCAAAACCGGAAGCAACTGGTTGCTGTTTCCACAATCACATACAGCTTTACAAGATACGTTGCACATTATCGCAGCTTCCTCCCTGTTCTTACAACAATTTCTGCCAGTTCATGTATATCTTGCTCGGTTGTTCTGAAATTTACAATACAAGCTCTTAAACAATACTTGCCATTCACTACTGCGTTTGAAAGAAACGCTTCGCCATTGTGCTGCAACGCATTCAGTAATGCTTCATTCAATTTATTGAGCGCATCATTATCTTCTTTATCAATTTCTGGCGGTATGTATCTAAAAGTTGCAATACTTAAGTTTTGACTAATAGCTTCCAATTCTTCATGTTCGTGAGCCAATACATATAATAATTTTGAAAGCTTTATGTCATCGCTAATCATTTTTTCATAACCGCTTCGTCCAACATACTGCAGGTTGATCCATACTTTCAATGCACGAAACCCGCGTGAATTTTGCAAGCCGTATTCATAATAGTTCAATGTTGCAGGTTCATCATTATTACTAAAATTGTAGTATACCGGATGAGAGCTGTATGTTTCCGTAAGATGGTTAGGATTTTTTACCAGTGCACAACCTGCTTCAAGCGGGCTATATAACCATTTGTGCGGGTCAAGCGCTATTGAATCGGCTTCTTGAATACCATCAAATAATGATTGCATTCCAGGTACTACCGCGGCAGGTATGCCATAAGCGCCATCAACATGAAACCAGAGGTCATGCTTTTTACAAATGGTTGCAATGCTTTTTAAATCATCCACAGCGCCGGTGCTAACATCGCCTGCTGTACCAATTACTATTAACGGTGTGAAGCCATTTTGCTTATCATCATCAATCATTTTTTCAAGTATATCATTCTTCATTTTATTGTTATTATCCACATCAATCCAGCGAATAGATTTAGTGCCCAGTCCAAATAAGACAGCCGCTTTCTCAATCCATGTATGTGTTGTTTTAGGACAGTACACCGTTAGCTTTTGCACATCGTTATTAATGCCATCTTCTTTAATACTTTTTGGTGCTTTAATAGTTCTTGCTACCAGGAAACACGTAAAGTTTGCCATATTGCCGCCACTCACCAACAATCCGCCATAAGAAGTTGGAACGCCTATAAATTCTGCCAGCCATTGTATGGTTTGCTTTTCAATAGCTGTAGCCATCGGGCTTAAAATATGGGCGCCTACATTGGGATTAACAGCCGCAGCTAACATATCTGCCAGCGCACCTGCAGGCGCCGGCGATGAAGTGATATAACCGAAGAATTTTGGATGACCATTGAATAAAGAATGATTCAATAACAGCGCTGTTGCATTGGTGAATAATTCATTTACCGGCATACCATTTTGCGGCAACGATGTTTGATGCAGTAATGCCTGTATTTGTTTAGGTGATTCTCCAGTTGTGACAGGGCGCTGCTGAATAGTATCGAAGAATTCAGCAATATCATCCACTAAGCGGTAGCCAATTTGCTTAAACAATTTTTTATCAATAGCGAGCGGTGTGATGCGTTCATTCATATATTCGGCTTGGTAGTATAAAATTATTGGTTGAAGAATGAATTGGCTTAATAAAAAGGTTTATTTTTTCTTTGAAGTTCTAAAAGGCTACTCGTATTTAAAACTCAACTCATCCCCAACGTAACTTTTAAGTGTGTTAATTCTTTTGCAACTTTTTTATAATATTTCAGGTATTTGCCTATTAAAAATATTTTCAATAAAAATTCTGCTGATGAAAAATACTTTACTTCTCTTATGTGTATTCACTATTTTTTTTCTTTCGTGTAAATCAACAACAGGTTTAAAATATTATACCGGTTTACAAGTTTTTAAAGATTTCGATTCAAGCAGAACGTTTGATACAACTTCACCAAAGTCGCCGATGTATTATACACCGGTAAAGATTGATTTGTTTTATCCATCAGGCGAAAAGCCGGCAAAGGCACCGCTAATTTTTGGTGATATAATGGATATGTATGAACAACGAATGAATTATTTCAATTCGATGGATTCATGCAGAAAAGTAAGCGCTCAACTTGCTGCAATGTTTGCTGATTATTTACATGTTGATTCTGCTTCGAAACTGTTGAATATAAAAACAGAAATATATAACGGCTTAAAATTTCCTTCACAAAAATTGCCTTTGATAATTTATGCAAGCAGCATGAACGGCAGCAGTTGGGAAAATCTTTTTTTATATGATTCACTTGTTCATCATGGATATGTTGTTGCAGTAATAAGCTCTGTTGGAAAATTTCCGGGTTATATGTCAGGCGCAGAAGATTTGGAAGAACAGGTTGACGATATATTATATGCTATAAAAAAAATGAAAACATTTGATTTTGTTGATTCAGATAAGATTGGTTTATTAAGCTGGAGTTTAGGCGGAACTGCTATTGTAAAAACAGCAATGCTTTCGAAAGATGTAAAATGTTTACTTTCTTATGATGGAACGGAGATCCATTATTTCGGTTTCGATACTGCCTGGGATACACAATATAAAGAGATCATGAAGATTCCACCGTACACACCCGGGTCGATTACGGTTCCTTACATGTATTTAAGCAGTGAGCACCCAAAACGCATTGATTCGGTTTATGTGTTTTCCAACTTCATTAGTTCTAAGGAAAAATATTTTTTAAAATTCACGAATGCTATTCATGAAAACTTTTCTGCGCTGCCTGTTCTTGCTAAAACAGTTGATCCCAAACTCAATAATATTGATAGCGGAAGAAGTGACATTATTACTAAGTTAACTGTTACTTTTTTTGATCAGTATCTTAAACAAATAGATACCACTTCAACAAAAAAAGTAATTGATGAACTGGTTGCAACCAAATCAAATTTTGTAAGTACAGAGTATCTGCGTAAATAATTTCAAGCATTGTCTTTGCTTTGCTGAAGTTCTGAATACACTATGTACTTAATATAAAGGTGGGGAAATTGCAATCTTCGCAAGCCTGGAGTGAGCATTTATTTTGATTAAAACATCATTGCTGCTTTATTCTGGCATAAATTTTTTAATCACTTTGTCCTAAAACAACCCGCAATGCCCTTACTTCTTCTTGCATATTTTATTGCCGACCTATTGTCGTTAGCTTATCCTTTTATTGCTTATTATCTATATAGGCAATGGGATAAATACCATACTACAATACATAATGCCTATGCACAACGATGCCTGTATGGTGCAATTGCATTGTTGTTGTTCATTTTATTGGGAAAGTTTATAATCAAAATCCTTCTTAGTAAAAAAAGGAAAGGTGAAGATGAACCACATATATTTAATGCGAAAAAACATGATACTATAAAACGCCCTGACGGAAGTAGTATTAATGTTGAATATTACGGGAAGGAGGACGGACAACCTATAATTTTTGTACATGGATTGGATGCGAACATAAAAAACTGGTATTACCAGCGTAAATATTTTGAAAAGAATTACTGGCTTATTATGATGGACATGCCGGGCATGGGAAAATCAACCCGCTCAAAAAACAAAGACTTTTCACTTACAAAAATTGCGGCCGACCTGGAAGCGGTGATTGCGCATACAGGCGTTAAAAAACCAGTGCTTTGGGGGCATAGTATGGGCGGTATGACAATACTGACCTTATTGGCAAAAAACAGGAATGTAAACCGCCCGGGCATTAAGGGTGTTATACTGCAGCATACAACTTACACCAATCCTGTGCGTACTATTCTTTTCAGAAAATTAATGACCGCAATTCAAAAACCCGTTCTTACCACGCTTTGTTACATCATCATAATTCTTTCACCTGTAATCTGGCTTAGCCGGTGGATGAGTTATCTAAACGGCACTTCGCACATTGTAACCCGTTGGTTAACTTTTGCAGGCACACAAACAGCAAAGCAGTTAGATTTCAGTACGCTTTTATCTACACTTACACCTCCGGCAGTAATGGCAAGAGGATGCCTTGGCATGTTTCGTTATGATGTAACCAAACAGTTAACTGGTATTAAAGTGCCTGTGCTTATAATTGCTGCAAGCAAAGACCGGCTTACAAGGCCAGATGCAAGCAAGTATATGAAAGAGCATATTCCTGATGCAGAAATGGTGATGCTGGTTCCCGGTAATCACCAGGCTTTAATTGAAAGGCATACTGAAACAAACGAAGCAGCTGAAACTTTTATCAAAAGACTTGGTATAAGCTAAGGCGCCTGGGCTTGTATAAAGTTAGCCGGGCTGCAGGGCCAGCGGTCTATCAGGAGTTATCATGACAGAAAAGTAATAACGCTTGAAGCAGTTATATTTAGTTTTGTTGTCTTGCTTTAGGCTGAATTACCGCTCAGCAGTTTGTACATAATTTGACCGTGATGCGTAAGAAGTAATTATTGACGCAAAAGAACCGGCGCTAATATTTGCAATAACAGCATTTATGAATAAACTATAACCGAGGTTAACGCCTCCGCTGATATTCTGTATGTTAGTGCGGAAAAATGAAGGTTTAAAAATAAGAAGAATTAACAGAAGTAAAAAGCAACTTATGAGTATACCTAACACCGATACAATATGGCCGGCATAAAGCATAAATAACTTTACGGTATTTTTATCTGATGGCTTTTTATAAACGATCATAAAAATAAATATGGAACAAAGAAAAAACGCATTACCAAGATATAATAACCATATTGAGGCGTATGTTTCCCGTTCGATAAAAATAATGGCAGGAATTAAATAAACGACAGACGAAATAATACCATAAATAATAAACGATCTGACAGGAAATTTTTTAAGCATAAATGAAGTGTTTAGGGTAATACACTGCATTAGGCGCAAAGATAATGCCGGGGCTAAAACCCATATATAAAATACCATTCAGCATATTTCGTGCATTCGCACCAATAACTATCACATCATGAAACAAACATTATTTATCATCTCATTTTTTGCCAGTCTTACTATTAAAGCTCAGAAAGAAAACTTAGCGCATGCTTTTACTGAAAATTTCAGCGATGCGGTTTTACAAAATTTCAGGTATGGTTCTGCCGGAAATAAAGCCGCATTCAAATGGCAATCTGGAATTACTTCTAAAACAGAACCCGGCTCTAAAGTATTGTTGTTTAAAATAGATCCTGCGGATAGCGCGGGTGCCGGTCGTGGCCCGGAAATTATATCTGAACATTTTACTTATTACGGTACTTATAGTGCGAGGCTGAAAGTTCCTGATGTAAGAGCTGTTCAGCCAAATACCGGCGCCGTTGTAGGCTATTTTACTTATTATATGGATAGCGTATATGGACTTAGTGAAATAGATTTTGAATGGCTGGTTGCTGATCCTTCTATTATTTACATAGGCACGTGGACCGGCTACAATGGTAAACTTAAAAGGATTGGACGAACGATAAATTTAGCTAAAGGAATTATTTACAATACAATTTATAAGGAAGGATATAATGGAACACCTGGTTCTTTGACCGGCGCACAAAATAAACCCGAAACAATTAACGCTATTAATAATTATGATGCTTCATCCTTATTTTATACTTATGGCTTTAACTGGCATGCTGATCGCATTACATGGTGGATGATTGACCCGGCAACAGGTAAGAAAATTGTTCTGTGGGATTACCAGGGCTCTCAAAGAGGCATACCTCAACATCAAACCTATTATCGCATAAACTTCTGGCATACCAACAACTGGGCAGTTGAAACTAACCCTAATGCAATTGAGAAACCATTACAGCCTTATGAGCTGGAAGTGGATTGGATGAAATATGAACCGTTTAATAAATGAAATGCGCTCCTCCTTTATGTAGTATAAATTTCGCTTATTGCTGGGCAGAATAAAACAAGCTTTAAAAACAGATGCAGCGAAGTTGTAAATCACCGGGGCAATCGAATACTTTGCGCCAAGTTGCGGTCTTGTTATAAAATTTTTAAGTGAGTTTATTATTCACTCAAAAAAGAAAACAACTAGCACAGCAAACGGATAAAGTATAGAACTATATTCTTGCTTGATGAATTGAAGCAATAAGGAGCCAACTTTATATCTAATTGAAAAATGCTAATCAATATTATACTCGTCGCGCAAAATTTTCATCGTTTCTTTTATTTTATCAAGCGCAGGATTATTCATGCTAACTACTTGTATTTGTAATAGTGATCTATAGTTGCCCATAATGTTTGCAAGTTCCTGGTCAGTTTGTTTCGTTCTTTCTGTTATTACAGGATTTTTATTTATCAATGTATCATTAAAGGAATCATAATCCTGCACACGAATATGTTTCAAATAAAAAGGATTTACATTCTGCGAGTAAAAATTCAGTGACACGTTTGCGATGTTTATGCTGCGCGGTAAAAGCACATCATAATATTCCTGCAAATGCGCTGTTAGTTGCTGACTTTCGATGTATCGCAATGCGCCTGATGATTTCATTTGATTATAAGTAGTTGTGGTAACAGGCAAATCAAAAACATAAGCAAGGGGAAGTAATGTTTCGAGTACCGACCTGTTTGATGCAATGCTGTCTTGTGTAAGTATGCGTACGAGTTTATCAAACCCTGTTTGTAATAATTGAATATCTCTGTTACGGTTTTCAAATAGTAATGAATCTTTTCTTAAGTCTGCAAGCAATTGCTTTGAAAACTGGTTTGCCTTTTGCTTTTCCATATAAACTTCTCTTCTGTTATCAACAAAAAAACCTGCAGTAACTGCAAGAAATAACATAAGAAACTCAAACAGGTAATGGTTCCATTTTTCTAAATGATGTGGGGCAGATTCATCGTTCAAATATTTAATGCTATTCTCGTGGGGAGCTTTATTATCACTGCTTGTTTTAACCTGCTTTGCAGTTTGTGATTGCCTTACTTTTTTAGTTGAGGATGAAAGTTTACTAAGAGTTCTTTTGGTGTTTTTGTCTTCACTCATAGCAAGCGTTTCAATAAATATACAATAAAAAGCCTGCACTGCTATGTTCATATAATGTTTGTGTTTGGATATGCAAATCTGAATTGCTTACCCTTTGGCGTAATCGGAGCTTACGCAAAGTGAGGCTTTGTACCGCGATTGCCGCAATATGCGTGGTCTTGTTTTTACACTGTGATTGCTGCTTTAAGCAGTAGCCAGGTCTTGGCATTTTGTTTGCCCCGACAAATTGTAGGTAGGAAATACATCTTTAAAAAACGATTATGTGTACAAAACAAAATAACCTCCTGTTCTTGCTTCTAATTTGTTTAGTCGCCTGTACGAAAGAACAGATCCCTGCATCATCCCAACAGTCAGTTACTGCTTCTCAAATTTCGGATAGCCGTTATGATATTGTCGGTCGGCAAAGGCTTGTTACATGCCCTACCGGCGATGCAACCTATCCAACCAGCCAGGCGCTCTTGTGGTTGCCGCAAGGCTATGGTGATAATGACACATCTTATCCTTTAATTATAAACCTGTATGGTCAAGGCCAATGCAATACTGATATTAATACAATGCTCGAGAGTAACACCATGAGCGAATACATTGCAAACGGTTTCGATCCTGTTGGTTATAATAAGAATGAGCAGAAAACCTACGAGTATATCGTATTCAGCCCGCAGTGCCCCACTGCATGGGGCTGGAGTGCACCCCAGGTGAAAGTTATGTTGGCAACTTTGAAAGACAGCCTGCGCATTGACGATAGCCGCGTATATTTAACAGGTTTCTCTGCAGGTGGCTGGGGTTTATGGAGCTGTATTACAGACGATGAAAGCTTGTGTTCGCAATTTGCAGCCATTGCACCAATTAGTTCTGCAGCAGCTGATCACCCTGATCTGATTACAAACGTTGATAAATATGGAATTGCCTGCTGGAACATTTGCGGTGACCAGGACGCGTTTTACCCAAATGCTGTTGCATATACCAATATTATTAATGATAATAACCCTCCGATCAAAGCTCAATTAACATCTTTACAAGGAGTAGGGCATTCCGCCTGGGCGCAAGCCTATGATAGTAACTGGAAAGACAATGAAATGAATACCAATTTATACGACTGGTTGATTCAGTATAAAAGGTAATTACTTATTTATTTAAAAAAAAGCAGAAGATGAGATGCAAACAGAAAGAAATAAGTTAGTAAGGAACATCAAAAAAAGGCGAGATTTTTAGTAAGATGATATTCTGTAACAGGCTATCGAAGCATGATCAATTGCCGGCGGCATATGATTTTTGACAGCAACAGGGATTGCTAAAATGAAAGTTACAAACCTTAAAATAGATGCGGAAGCGAAAAGTATTTTGGCCGGGCTGATATCACCTTCTGTAATCCTCCTCTGTTATTGATTTGTAAGTATCACCGCTCACTTCTTCTGAATCCACTTCACTCAGATGTAGGTTGTTAGCTGTTAGGTTAGTTACAGCTGCATAACCTGTATCGCTGCCTGTTATAACCGTTAACTGTTTGGCTGATGCGTTGTACTTATATGTGCCTGCAGTACTGTCGGCATTATAAACTGACAAAAAGCTACCGTTACTTTCAAAATCAAGAGTACCGTCTGTTACAGTATCGCTTCCCATAAGTACATCGTTTATGTAAAATTGAGAAGTTTTAATATTTAATTTCCAGGTGCCAACAATACTTACGCCGTTGCCGCCATCTTTACTGCAGCCAAATAACATTATTCCGCAGGCTATTATTGAAAATAAAATCTTTCGCATAAAAATAAAGTTAGCACTTATAAACAAATTGTATAAGCCCGCAAAGCCCTTGGCTGCACACATG
>JAFBAF010000260.1 GCA_019247895.1 Parafilimonas sp.
GCAGACTCCTGTGCATCAGCGTTTGTGTTAACAATATTATTTTCACTCATGATAAAATTCCCGTTGTTTTAACCGGGGCGGCAAAATTAGCAAAAAACCTGGAAAAAGGAAGTTTTTCTGTAGGAATGCTACTTAGGAATGAATATAATTCTGAAGATGTTCGATAGTTTCTTTTTGGGTAAGAATAGTTTCAGTTACAACATCATTTATCGATATAATACCACTCAAATTACCCTGTTCAATCACCGGTAAATAACGAATGTTTAGCGACGAAAGTAATTGCATGCAATGTTCAATTGTATCATTTTTAGTAACTGACGGGTAATCAATACCCATAATCTCTCCTACTGTTGTTTCGTTTGAAGCACGGCCTTTAAGAATTACTTTACGGGAATAATCACGCTCAGTCATAAGCCCTACAAATTTTTGGTATTGAACAACTGCAACGGAGCCAATATTTTTATCTGCCATAAGTTGTAAAGCCTCAATAACTGTAAGCTCAGATTCAACAGTTTCTACATGGCTGCCTTTTCGTTTTAATATATCAGCTACTTTTCGCACAAACTAAAACTACAAAATAAATTTATAAAAAAATAACTTTTATTGAATTGAGGAATTGATGCTGTCAAGCATTAAGATTGCATAAGCCTCATTAAAATTTCCGCCAGTATTTTTCACATAGTCTTCGGCTTTGCTTACATCATTTGGTTTAAAAGCTTTTGGAAAGCTTTTCTTTTTTAGTTCAACGGGATGTAACGAATTGTCATAAGCTAAAAAATAAGTTACCTTATCTACATACTTTCCATAAGAGATTGATTGTGTCATTGCCTGCGAAGCCTTACTTGTCTCAGGCTCTTGAAAACTTGTAATGGTATATTTTACCAATGAATACTTTTTATCATCGTACACTAATGCTTCTACAAACTTACCCGCATAATCTTTACTAAATATATCACCGCGCATAAATGTATGCGGCTTATCAGTTATTAAAATAAATGAATAAATTTTGGTTTGATCTGCTTCCATTATAGTTGTTGAGTCAGCATTTTTAAAATATAATGTGCCTGCAACTTTATCATACATGAACAATAACTTTTTGCTGAATTGCTGGTTATCGTTCGTTTGTACCGATCCCTTTACCCAATCTTTACTAAAATACGGATTACCCTCAACTTCACTGTTTGCTTTATAAGTAGGCAACACAACATCGCCACCGTTAACTGCATAACCGGTGTAAACATTTTGAGTTTGAAATGCATTCTGTGCAAAAACGTGTATACCGCAAAACATTGTTATCAGGGTAATAAAATGAAACTTTTTCATAAACTTTAAGTGTATCTGGTATTGAAAAACATTGATAAATAGAGTTATTGCTGATTAATTTCATTCAGCATTTTAATCACGTAATCTTCATTAAACTTGCCTTTGTGGTTTTGGCAATATAAATCTGCCTTATCTTTTTTGATAACCATAGCATCTAAAAAAGCTGCTTTTCTAAGTTCAACAGGTTTTAAAACAGAATTATAATACAAAAAATATGTTGTTTTATCCTGGTATGCCCCAGATGTTAAGCTTTGCGTTATAGCCTGCGCCGCTTTGTTATCATTTGACTGTTGATATTCTCTTTTAGTAAATTTAAAAAGAGAATAATTTTTATCATTTAAAACAAGTACTTCGTAAAACTTGTTTTTATCCGCACCGGCAAAAAAATCGGATTTTATAAATACATGCGGCTTATCTGTCAACAGGTTAAAAGAAATGATCTTGTCCATATCTGCCTGCATTACAACAGCAGAATCAGGTTTTCTAAAATACAAATTGCCATTTATTTTATCATACATAAATACCAGATCAGCACCGTAAATATTACGATCGGTTGCTGTTACAGAACCCTTAACCCAATCTTTACTTAAGTAAGCATCATTATCAATTTCATCTTGTGCTGTATAACCCGGTAATCCGATGTTATTATTATTCTCCAGATTTTGTTTTTGAAAATAATTACCACCAGTTAGCATTACCGTTGTGTTTGCAGACTGGCCCGGCAAAGAAACAGAAGTTGTACCAAAAGATTGAGACATTGTTTGTGCCTGCAAATCATGGTTTATTCCAATAAACAACAGTAAACTGTAAACTAAACTTTTCATAATAAAAGATTACAGTTTAAAACTAATAAATTATTTTTTATTCTTTGGATTTTGCTGCTGTTTCAATTGCTGCATTTTCTTTTGTGTCTCTATCATTTTCTCATACTGTTCCTGCCACTTGCTCTTTGGTTTTACTTTCGGGGTTTTTCTTCGTTCATCCATTTTGGCAAGAATTTTTTCGTGGTCAAGAATATAATTCTGAATGGTAAACTGAATGCCAAGCGTGATAAGATTTGATACAGTATAATACCAGGTTAAGGCTGATGGCAAAGAATTAAAAATCAGGATCATGAATATTGGGTAGATATACGGCATGTATTTAAGCGCCGGATTATTTGGGTCGCTTGGCGTCATGTTCATATTATAAAGAGAAATAAGAAAACTTGTGCCAACAGCGAGTAAGGCAAATAAACTTATGTGATCACCTATGATAAAAATTTTGCTGTGAAATTGAACAAGCACGTCATTAGTTGAAAGATCGTTCGACCATAAAAAAGGCTGGCCTCTTAAACTAATGTTCGAATTGAAAAAACTATATAAAGCAAAAAAGATTGGAATTTGCAACAATAAAGGCAAGCATCCGCCTAAAGGATTTACACCGGCTTCTCTAAAAAGTTTCATTTGCTCCATTGCAAAACCTTGCTGATCTGTTCCAAATTTTTTACGCAATGAATCTAACTCAGGCCTGAGCAATTTCATTCTTGCGCCGCTTTTATAACTTTTATAAACAAGTGGCGATGTAATTAGTCTGATGAAAATAGTAAGCAGAGCAATCACCCAGCCGTATACTGAAATAAAGCCGGCAAAAAAGTTAAACACAGGCATTACTATAAACTTGTTTATTGGCCGCACAAATGAATACATGTCTCGCCCGAGATTGATGATCTTGTCCATATCTGGTGCAGCAGTCTGCAATACTTTATAATCATTGGGGCCGTAAAACAATTGCATTGGAATATTAACCGAGGCCGATGCCGGTACCTGCATTTGAAGTGTTGCATCAACAACACCAATTGATCGGCTGCTATCCGTTTTGCGTGTCCATAAAACTTTACCACTATTAAAATTATTTTTTGCAATAAGGGTTACGTTAAAAAATTGCTGCACCGCGCTTAACCATTGCACAGGTTTTTCAAATGTATGATCGGTATGGGAAGATATATAATCGAAATCATTGCCTTCAGAAAAACAAACATCACTCATACGGCGCTCATAATCTACAGATTTTTCAACCTGCATTGGTTCCTGTAAAAAATGAAAATTTAAAGCACTGTTTGTTATTAATGCCGATGCATTATTTAACTGTATATTCCAATCTATTAAATAACTGTTTGGTTTTATAATGAACTGATGAACAATTCCTGAGTGTGTTGAATCCTGTAATGTAAACTGAACTGTTTGGCTTCCGTCTGCATTTTTCACAGGTTGAGATGGTGTAAAATTTAGTTGAGTTGTTGAAGCTGCACGATTTGAACTTGTATTAATATTATATCCGATTCCATCATTATTACTTTCTCCAAGTATCACTTTACCGCCAAATTGAGAATTGTACTTTTTTAGTTCAACTTGTTTTATCATTCCTCCTTTGCTGCTAAAAACAACTTTGATAAGCTCGTTTTCAACTGTAACCAATTTTTCGGGAAGGTTAACATTACCCGAAAATTGTCCTGCAGTATTTAATTTAGAAAGAGAATCGTTATGTAAAGAATCTATTCTTGCAGCCGCTTTTTGCTGCGGAGTTATTTTAGCTAATGAATCACGATGCAGTGAATCTTGTATATGCTGTTGATGAGCCAGGTAATTGCTCTGCTCTTTATTGGTATACCAGAAAAAAACAAAAAAAAGTGCCGCCAGTAAAACAATACCAATAATCGTATTCTTATCCTTCATATAAAAAAATGAGCGGCAAAGGTAACAGATTGAAGGAATTACAAGTTTTGAAATTTAAAATGGTTTCTTAATATCGGTTAATGGCGGCAAACCTCATTTCAAACTACTAAAAGCGTCGCTTAAATGTTCAACTACATCGGAGGAAAGCATCGTTTCCTGTGATTGCGTTTGCAATGCAAAATCAGCGGCCAAACCATGCAGGTAAACACCAAACAGAGCTGCCTGCAATGGTTCATATTTTTGAGCTAATAAAGCTGTAATTATTCCGGTTAGAATGTCTCCGCTTCCGCCTTTTGCCAAACCAGCATTGCCGGTTGTATTAAACCAGCCTTCACCATTTTTTGCGATCAGTGTATATCTTCCTTTTAAAACAATGATAAGATTATGTTTTAATGATTGTTGCAAAGCCATTTCAATTCTCTCAAAATCATTTTTTGCTTCGCCAAATAATCTTTCAAACTCTTTTGGATGTGGCGTTAACACACATTCGCCGGGTAATTGTTCTAATAACTCTTTATTTTTTGAAATGATGTTCAACGCATCTGCATCAATCACCATCGGTTGTTTAAATTGTTGTAAAGTTGCTTCAACCAGTTGCTGTGCATCTTTTTCAGTACCTAAACCCGGGCCGATTCCAACAACATTTATTTTTTCAAAGTTTAATTCTTCTTCACGCAGTTTGCACATTGCTTCGGGTAAATGTGAATGTACGGCATTTAAAAAATGCTTTGGAACATTTACAGTAGTTAAACCTGCACCCGTACGCAAACAGGCATTTGTTGCCATCAATGCCGCGCCCATTTTTCCGGTGTTGCCGGCGATAATTAATGCATGACCGAAATTGCCTTTGTTTGAAAATGCTTTTCTTGGTTTGTAAATATGTTGGATTGCTGATTTACTGATGAGATGGTAAGTTGTTTGGATTGTACTTAAGTAATCTTGATCCAAGCCAATGTCGAGAATTTTTAAATTGCCAATTTTTTCTGCACTTTCAGCAACCAGGAAACATAATTTATAACACTGGAAACTAAGCGTAACATTTGCTTCAATCACTGCATTGCCAATGCTGCTTTTATCAATAAACATTCCGCTTGGTACATCAATGCTTATTACAAAAGCATTCGATTGATTGATATAATTAACCAATGCTGCGCTCAAATCTTTTAAAGGCCTGTTCAAGCCTGAGCCATATAATGCATCAATTACAACATCTTCTTTATTTATTTCAGGAAAAAAATCTTCAGCCTGTATAAAACGAATATCAGCAGACAACTCATGCAACCGCTGAAGATTTGTTTGAAAATCTTCAGTACCAACAGCGCCGAATTCAATTATATAAATACCTACATTATAATTTTGGTTAATTAACTGCCTTGCAATCGCCAGCCCATCACCGCCATTATTGCCTTTGCCACAAAATATTTTAAAATGCTTCCCAAATAATTCCTGTTGTGAAATGTAACCTGTACAGGCATGCGCGGCACGTTCCATTAAATCAATTGATGCTACCGGTTCGTGCTCTATTGTATAAGTATCCCAACCATGTATTTGTTGTGCAGTAAGAATTTTCATCAGGATAAAATTAATTGAATCTTATTAACCACATAAATGAACATTTATTCAGCATTAACAATCTCTTTATAAACGCAGCAAATCAAATACTATCCTATATACATTAAAACATTAAACAACAAAAAAACAAAAAACATGAAAAAGATTTTTACTCTCGCAATTACCTTGCTCATTTTAAGTTCTGCAGCGTTTTCGCAGTCGTTTATTTCAGTTGCATTAAGAACTCCTGTAGTTAGCATCGGTTTCGGCCATCGTTTTGTAGAAACATATTCTTTCACACAATATGAACGAAACCTGCAGATACAAAAGATCAATGCAAACTATACCGAACAGGTTCGTGAAGTGATGAACTTACGTCTTGCAGCACCTAAAAAAGTTGATCTTATTCAACAGTTGCAAAAAGAAAGAAACAATAAAATTCAGAATGTGAATGACCGTTTCTTTGATTACAGGAACAAATTCAACTATAATCATTACGATAGAAATTATAACTGGATAAGATAGATTTAGCAGCGATCATTAGCAACAAGCCTTCCCGGTTTCCGGGAGGGCTTTATTTTTTAAATTCTTCAGCAATCGGATCTGTGATTATCGGTAATTCTGCCTGTGAAGCAGAAACATATTTCTTTTGAAGACGGTTGAATAAAATCAATAATATCACAAGAATTGTTATTGGAATCAAGGAAAAATAAAAAGCGTTCTGACCGCCGTAATTGTCAAAAATCCGCCCCGTAAGTAAAGAACCCGTTGTGCCACCGATAGCAGAAAAGATTATTATCAATCCTGACATTATTCCATGTTTTGGTTTGGGCAATGAACTTAAAATAACGGAATTGATTGCAGGATAGACCGGCGCCAACAATAAACCAATCAATGGAAAAATATATGCAGCAATTGGTGCATCTAACCAACCCGTAATAGGTTTGCCTGTTTCATTTTTTGCGAGTGGCATAGCAACTATAATAAGTAATCCAGCTAAGATTAAAGTTCCGGTTAAAACATATAACCAGTTCAATTTTTTTAATACGATGCCTGCAAAAAATCTTCCCAATGCGGTTGAACCCGCCAATATGCTTCCCATTTGTATGCTGAGAACCGCAGGCAACAAGAGCACTTTATTATTAAAGGTTGGCAAAAAATTTTGAATGCTTTGCTCTATCAATACATAGAAAAACGCAGAGAGAATAAATGCTATCACAATTGGCTCGCCCATTAGCCTGAACATGTCTGTAAACTTTATTAGTTGGGGTTTTCCGGCTTCTGTTTTAGACGCAGATTCATCAAGGGGCGAGGAAAGCAGTAAGAGGAATGCAAGCAACGATAATCCGCCTAACAAATAATATGCATTAAGCCATGATGTAGATTGCGGGGTGGCATTATCAACGAAAGAACTAAAAATAAAATACAGTGATAGGTTACCTATCATAAAAAAAGATTCAATAAAGTTCATCATGCTAATATGTTCTTTTGAATCTTTTGTAACAATTCCGATAGTGCTGTACACACTCATTTTAATTAATGCAAAGCAACTGCCTACGGCAACAAACAATAATTTAATTGCAAAAAACCCGGGTGTGTTTGGTATAATAAAGCACACTATTGAAACAAGACCTAACGCCACCAGCATTGCTTTTTTATAACCAAATCTTGTTATGGAAGATGCAACGAGAAAAGACAAAATTGCTATGCTTAAATCTTTGCAAGGATCAATCCAGGCAGCAGCTTGTTTGGTTACACCAAAATTATTTTGTACTTGCAGTATTGCAATGCCTGAACTGTTTAAAAGAATTGCAAATACAAAATAATTTATAAAAAGCGACAGTTTAATTTTCCAGTTTTGCATAGCAAATCGTTTAGTAATATTCGCATGAAAATACGCATAAGATTTAACTATTAAAATTTGATTACACTAAAAACAGGTTGATTCTTTTTCTGTTTTTATTAAGGTTATTTAATACAATTGCATTTATAAATATTGTTATGAAAATTGCATTAATCGGTTACGGCAAAATGGGTAAAGCCATTGAAGAAATTGCAACCGCACAAGGTGATGAAGTCGTTTTGAAAATATCATCATCCGGCAAAAATTTATTTTCTATTAAAAATATACAACAAGCTGAGATAGCGATTGAATTTACAAAACCGGAAAGTGCTGTGGAAAATATAAAAATGTGTCTCGATGCAAATGTTCCGGTAGTTTGCGGAACCACAGGCTGGCTTAAACAATTCGATGAAATAAAAGATTATTGCAATCAAAAAAAAGGAACATTTTTATATGCCAGTAATTTTAGCGTCGGCGTTAATTTATTTTTTGCTCTAAACAAGTATCTCGCATCTTTAATGAGTGAACATGCAGAATACAATGTGAGTATCGAAGAAGTTCATCACACACAAAAAAAAGATGCACCAAGCGGAACGGCTATAACTTTGGCAGAACAAATCCTTGAAAAAATAAAAATAAAAACAAGCTGGGTAAATAATGAAACTGACAAGCAATCAGAACTTGGAATAATAAGTAAACGCACGGGTGAAGTTCCCGGTATCCATACCATAAAATATAATTCCCCAACTGACGTTATTGAAATTACACATTCTGCCCTCAACCGCAAGGGCTTTGCAAGCGGTGCTTTACTTGCCGCTAAATTTATTGTTGATAAAAAAGGAATTTTTACAATGCAGGATGTGTTAGGTTTATAATATGCCTCGCTTTGCTGCAACATCTTTACTGCTTATATTAAAACTCTGTGCATTTGCACAAAGCGTTGATAATATTCAACCATACATCGACACGATCAAAAGCAATGCGGCTTACAAAATTAAAATAAGGTCTTACCAAAATTTATCTGCCCAGCTTATAATGCGCAAGGCAGACAGTGCTTTAATAGTTTGCGCTGAAGGCATGGCTCTGGCTTCTAAAAATAATGACAGCATTAGTATTGCTAAACTTATTCAAAATAAAGCATGGGCTTTAAACCTAACAGGTAAACGCGATAGCTGCATGTTTTATTTATATGAAGCTGCAGGTATTTTTACCCGTAAAAATGATGAATCATCGCTTGCCTGGGTGTATAATGATATAGCAAGAATGTATCGCAAAACAAATGATTACGATAAAGCGCTTGAATATTATAATAAGGCTTTAGCAATATTTAAAAAATTAAACGACTTAAATGGTCTTGGTACTATTTATAATGAGTCAGGAGTTGTGTTTGAAGGCAAGGGTGATTTTGACGGAGCTATCAAACATTATAATGCTTCATTGCAAATTCAATTATCAAGAAATGATTCGGTCGGAATTGGCTATGCATTCGATTTTTTATCCGGCGCATATCTGCAAAAAAAAGATTTAAAAACTGCAGAAAACTATGCGTTGAAGGCATTGGATATTCGCAGCCGCTTAAAAGATTCATTTGCAATTGCAATAAATTATACTAATCTCGGTGATATTTACGCTGCTACAAAAAACTATGACAAAGCAATCGGGTATTATCTTAAAAGCAATGCATTTGCAGTAAAAATAAATTTTCTCGACTTGCTTTTAAATAACTATAAACAACTTTCCGTATTAAAGAAAGAACAATCGCAATTTGAAGCTGCTTACACTTATTTGCAACTGTATAATCATTTAAATGATTCTCTTTATAAAATAGAAAAAACAAAACAAATACAGGAGCTTTCAACTAAATATGAAACTGCTGAAAAAGAAAAAGAGATTCAGCAACAACAGTTTGAAATTACAAAACGCAATTATTATATCGCGGCTATTTTAATAGTTTTTATATTAAGCAGTTTATTGGTTTATTCGTTTTACAGAAGAAATAAATTAAAACAAAAAGCGCGTTTGCAAGCTGAGATAATGCTGCAGCAGGAAATGTCAACAAAAGCTGTAATTGAAGCAGAAGAAAAAGAACGCAAACGCATTGCGGGAGATTTGCATGATGGCGTTGGGCAAATGATGAGCGCAGCCCGCATGAATCTTTCTGCGCTCTCCCACTCTATTGGTTTTATAAATGATGAACAAAGAAAAAATTATGATCGCGTTGTCTCATTGATTGATGAAAGCTGTAATGAAGTAAGAACCGTTTCGCATAATATGATGCCCAATGCGCTTGTTAAATCCGGGTTAGTGCCGGCGCTAAATGAATTTATTGACAGAATTGACAGGAACATTATTCAGATGAATTTATACACTGAAGGCTTTGATAAGAAAACAGATTCAAATATTGAAATAGTGCTTTACCGCGTAATACAAGAAAGCGTGAATAACGTGATAAAACATGCACAAGCAACTGTGCTTGATATATCATTAATAAAAGAAACCAATGGTATTAGTATAACGATTGAAGACAATGGAAAGGGATTTAATTTAAATGAGAAAAAAAATTTTGAAGGCATTGGTCTTAAAAATATACAGACACGTATCGAATATTTGAGAGGAACAGTTGAATGGGATTCAGCGCCGGGAAAAGGAACTTTAGTTGCGATTTATATTCCTGTGGTTTAAATTTGAAAAATCCAAACATCAAATGCGAAAAATTAGAATTGCTATTGTTGACGATCACCAGATTGTGATTGATGGTATAAATGCTTTATTAAAAGATATCCCGGAATTTGAGATAATTGCCAGCACAACTTCTCCTTTAAAAATGCTGGAAATTTTAAAAGCAAATGAAGTAGATATTTTGCTTACCGATATAATGATGCCGGGGCTTACAGGTCAACAATTAGCGAAAAAAGTAAAAGAAGAATTTCCATCTATAAAGATATTGGCGTTAAGCATGAGCGGGCAAGCGGATATCGTAAATGAAATGATAGACGATGCTGATATAGCAGGTTATGTTTTAAAAAATATTGGTAAAAACGAGCTGGCGATTGCAATAAAAAAAATCGCTGATAATGGAATTTATTTTAGTGACGAGGTATTGGATGAGCTGAATCATGCAAACCGAATAAAAAAAGAAAATGACGAGACGCATTTAACACAGCGGGAAATTGAAATTGTTCGTCTTATTGAAAAAGAAATGAGCAATAAAGAAATAGCAGATAAACTTGAGATTAGTGAACGTACTGTTGAAACTCATCGTAAAAATATATTCCGTAAAACAAAACTCAACAGTGTTGTAGGGCTAATTAAATATGCTTATGAACATAGGTTAATTAATAACTAAAACCCCAAATTGATACCTGCTTGTATTGTTAGCCATGAAGATATTCCTGATGGATGTTTTTCATGAAAATTATCCCATATCAATGCGGCCTCAAAAGCCGTGAACTTCACACCTGCTCCAAAATCAAATGCAAAGGGCGAATAATTATCGCCATTTGCATGGTTAACAAACCCGATGCCTGCATTTCCCTGTACATATAAAAAATGAAGTGTAAGTGGAATATACTGCCGGATTCCAACCTTAACCGGAACATAGCTTTCATCGCCGAAGTCATTTGAATTATCCGCAAAGAAATGCGAGTAGCCTATGCTTCCGTTAAATCTTGTATTGCCTTTACCAACTAAAATGCCTGCAACACCACCGGCACCACCATTATACAATTTTTGGCTGCTGTTATCAAGCGGTGCTGCATACAATGCATGTACATAAATGCCTGCATGTGGAGCTTGCGCATGGCAAACAGCCAGGGAGAAAACGAAAGCAGCAAGAACAAATATTTTTTTCATGAAAAGCATTTAATTGATAACAGCATTTTTTATACCGAAATAATAAGGTTCAGCATAAACAAATAATTATTTTTAAGCATGATTGTAAGTATAATTGGTTCTGGAAATACAGCAACAGTTTTAGGAAAATTATTAAAAGAAAAGAAATATTCGATAAATGAAATTCTCGGCACAAACAAAGACGCAGTAAAACAACTTGCAGGCGAGTTGAATGCAAATGCTGTTTATAACTTTTCTGAACTCAGCCAACATAGCGATGTGTTTATTATTGCTGTTAAAGATGATGTGGTTGCTGATGTTGCGGCCCAATTGAATTTAAATGAAAAGATTGTTGTGCACACAGCCGGAAGTGTTTCAGTAAAAGTGCTTGAAAAAGCATCAAAAAATTATGGAGTTTTATATCCGCTGCAATCGCTGCGAAAAGAAATAAATAATTTGCCTGAAATTCCTTTCTTAATTGACGCAAATAATGACGAAACAAAAAAAATAGTTCAGCAGCTTGCTTTTTCTATTTCATCTTTTGTTTCGGTTGCGGATGACACAACACGAGTGCAATATCATTTATCAGCAGTAATTGTTTCAAACTTCAGTAATCATTTATTTACATTGGCAAAAGATTATTGCGATAAAAATAAAATTGGCTTCAATCAGTTATTACCATTGATTGAAGAAACTGTAAAACGTTTACATCAGTTTGAGCCATCTGAAATGCAAACCGGCCCTGCGATTAGAAATGATGTTGAAACAATGCAAGCCCATTTACGATTATTAAAAGATTTTCCCTTGTTGAATAAAATTTATGAAATGATGAGTGAAAGCATCATTGCGTTTAAGAAATAATTATTCCAAACACTTTAATGAGTCTGCAATTATATCAACACATTCCAATATTTGATCTTTCGTTATAATTAATGGCGGCGCAAAACGAATTTTATCTCCATGTGTTGGCTTTGCGAGCAAACCATTTTCTTTTAATTCCAAACAAAGCTCCCAGGCTGCATCTTTGTTTGCATGATCAATTACAATTGCGTTAAGTAAACCTTTTCCACGAATAATTGAGATAAACCGTGAATCTACTTTTTGTAATTCTTCCCGCAATAAAATTCCCATTGCTTCTGCATTCTGCATCATGTTTTCTTCTTTCAACACTTTCAAAGATTCAATAGCAACTGCACAAGCCAAAGGATTTCCGCCATAAGTTGAGCCATGTTCGCCTGGTTTAATATTCAGCATGATTTCATCATCAGCTAACACAGCAGAAACCGGAAGCGTACCGCCGCTTAATGCTTTACCAAGAACCAAAATGTCTGGTCTTACATTTTCATGATCGCATGCAAGCATCCTTCCTGTGCGGCACAAACCGGTTTGTATTTCATCGCCGATAAACAAAACATTATACGCTTCACACAATTGTTTTGCTTTAGAAAGATAACCTTCATCAGGAACACAAACACCAGCTTCACCTTGAATTGGCTCAACCAAAAACCCTGCAACAGCTTTATCTTCCAAAGCTTTTTGTAAAGCATTAATATCATTGTAAGGAATTACAATAAACCCCGGTGTATAAGGCCCGAATTTTTTATTTGACTGCGGGTCTGTACTAAAAGAAATTACGGTTGTTGTTCTGCCATGAAAATTGTTTTCACATACAATAATTTTTGCTTCGTTATCTTTTATTCCTTTCTTTTCGTAACCCCAGCGGCGGCAAAGTTTCAACGCCGTTTCAACCGCTTCAACACCGGTATTCATCGGCAACAATTTGCCGTAACCAAAATATTCCGTTGCGAATTTTTCATATTCACCTAAAAGATTATTGTAAAATGCACGTGAAGTAAGTGTAAGTTTTTGTGCTTGTTCAATCAATTTATTTACAATACGTGGATGACAATGCCCCTGGTTTACTGCTGAATAACCGCTCAGAAAATCATAGTATTTTTTTCCATCAACATCCCAAACAAAAACGCCTTTACCTTTTTCTAAAACAACAGGCAAAGGATGATAGTTATGAGCACCGAAGTTTTCTTCCAATTCTAAATAATATTGCGTCTTTTCAGACAAAGTATGTATAAGCATAATGGCAATTAATGATTTAAAAATAAATGGAAAGCGAAGACGAAAGAATAATCAACCGGTGTTAGTGATTGAGCAGATCTAAATTATTGGAGAGAAATTTCATAATGTTTACCAGCGCAAGATAAAATATTTCTCACACATGAATAGCTAAAACAAAAAACCCGGTCAAAAAAAATTGCCCGGGTTTTAAAATGTTTCAATGAATGTTATTGTCCGGATTTTTGCCTCATGTTCATTTCCATCTCCTGCAGCTTTTGTATTTGGTCATCAGTAAGTAAACTCTTCAACCTTGTTTTCATTTCCTGTTTGACAGGTTTAGTTTTTTCCTTTTTCTGATCCTGGCTTAACGATTGATCACTCATTATTGTTTTTATTTGCGACATTGATTGCGATCTGATAGAGATAATAGAATCAGCGACAGACTCAGATACTTTTAAAGAATCCATTAAAATTTGCTTTGATGCACCCATTTTTCCCTTTTGCGCAGAAGCAGAAAGTGTAAAAAAGGCTGAGGTAAACAAAAGGATAACGAAGAACTTTTTCATAATAAGTTTTTTAAAATGTAAAGACTCAAAAAAACGAGCCAAAGTTTAATATTCTACAAATACCCTAAGATTTTAAGCATGCTTTGTGCTGTTTGCTGCTTTGCATATAACCAATCTGTAAGCTTGCCGTTTTTGTCATAGCCAACAATAACATGTTTGGGTGATGGAATAAGACAATGCTTAATTCCGCCGTATCCACTTATTTGGTCTTGGTAAGCACCAGTATGAAAAAAGCCAACATATAAAGGTTCTGTATTTGAAGAGTCGGCACCATTATTTTCATTCACGATTTTTGGAAGAAAGACTTCATTAATATGTTCTTCCGAATCATAATAATCATGACTGTCGCAAGTCATTCCTCCCAATACCACACGCTGATATTCGTTTTCCCACTTATTAATCGGCAGCATTAAAAACTTCTCACCTATTCCCCATGTGTCTGGCAATGTTGTTATAAACGATGAATCGATCATATACCAGCGCTCTCTGTCATTTTGCGTTTTTTGTCCAACTACACTATAAATATGCGCCATGCTTTCGCCAACGGTAAAGCTCCCGAATTCAGTGAATATATTAGGCATTGGAACATGCGCTTTCTTACATGCTTTTTTGATGTTGCCAACAATTTCATTTATCATGAACTGGTAATCGTATTCAAAACCCAATGAATGTTTAATTGGAAAACCACCGCCAATATTAATTGAATCGAGTTCCGGGCAAATCTTTTTTAACTGGCAGTAAAGATTGATGATCTTGTTCAATTCGCTCCAGTAATAAATATCATCTTTAATGCCTTTATTTAAAAAAATATGAAGCATTTTTAGCTGAAACTTATTTTCATAACCTTCAATCTCATCTACATAAAATTCTAAAATATCTTTTGGTCTTATACCTAACCTTGATGTATAAAAAGGAAATGTTGGCTCTTCTTCTGCCGCAACCCGAATACCTAATTTAAAAGGTTGCTTTACACTGCGCTTATACATTTGCAGTTCATCTTTATTATCCAATACAGGTATAACATTATTAAAACCTGTATTTATCAATCGTGCAATTCTTGAAGTATAAGATTTTTGTTTGAAACCATTGCAGATAATGAAAATATCTTTATTTATTTTTTTTCTTTTGTATAACTGGTTAATAATTTCAATATCGTAAGCATAAGAAGTTTCAAGATGAATATTATGCTTTAATGCCTCTTCAACTACAAAAGAAAAATGCGAGCTTTTAGTGCAATAACAATAATTATAACTGCCTTCGTATTTATGTTTTTTAAAGGCAGCGGCAAACATTTTTTTTGCCTTGTTTATCTGCATCCCGATCTTCGGAAGGTAACTAAGTTTTAAAGGTGTGCCGTATTTATCAATGAGTGCTGTAAGATCAAGCCCGTTAAATTCAAGATAACCATCATCGTTAATATCAAAATCTTCCTGGGGGAAATGGAAAGTTTGCTTTACAAGCGAAGTGTAGGTATTTGTCATTCTTATTTTAAATTCATAATATGTTGCTAACTGCTTACAAAAATAATTGTTTGCAATAATCATTTAAATAAAAAAATCCCGCATGTGCGGGATTCAACAAATTTTTAAAGTGCTTTTTTATTTTATAGAAGCTATTAAAGCTTTAAAATTTTCAGGTTCATTCATTGCAAGATCAGCAAGAATTTTTCTGTTGAGTTCAATCCCTTTTGTATTCAACAAATGAATAAACTCGCTGTAGGTTAAACCTTCTTCTCTTACTGCAGCGTTGATACGTGCAATCCAAAGCTGGCGGTATTCACGCTTTTTGTTTTTGCGACCCACATAGCTGTAGGTCATACCTTTTTCGACTATATTTTTAGCAACGGTGTAAACATTTTTACGCTTACCATAAAAGCCTTTAGCTTGTTTGAGAATTCTTTTTCTTCTTGCCCTTGATGCAACTGCATTTACTGAACGTGGCATATTAATTATTTTAGATTTTAGATTTCGGATTTACGAATTTTCATCCTCATCTAAGGTGATTATAAAATTTTTCTTACTCCCATTAGGGGATAGGAGTTTATCCTTTTAAGCGTAATAAGCGCAATACAAAATTTCTGTTGGCATCACCAACAACACCTTTTTGGCCAAGGTTTCTTTTACGCTTTTTTGATTTTTTAGTAAGAATGTGACGTTTAAAAGATTTCTGGTAAGTGATTTCACCGGAGCCGGTAACTTTAAAGCGCTTTTTAGCACTTGAGTTCGTTTTTACTTTAGGCATTATAATCTTGTTAAGATTACTCCCTGCTGGCGTTCCCGAACTGTCGGGACTCTTGTTGAGCCTTGTGGGAAATTAAAATTTGGAGCGCAAAAGTAATAGAATTTCACTAAAGGACAAAGCAATCTACGATTTCATATTAATAAACTGCAATGGCAAGTTTAAATTTGCCTGTTTGCAGGCAGCAATTACGCTCTGAAGATCATCAATCTTTTTACCTGTTACACGAATTATATCATCCATTATCTGCGCCTGTACTTTTAAGCCGCTGTCTTTGATCAATTTTACAATTTTCTTTGCATCATCCTGTTTTAATCCATTACTAACATGCACTTCTTTTCTTAAAACCTTTCCGCTTTGATGTGCATCTTTTGAAAAATCAAAAGCGGTTGCATCAATGCCTTGTTTCATGGAACGGCTTATCAAAACATCAATTACGTGCTTCATTTTCATGTCACTGTCTACTTCTAACGTTAAAACATATTCCTTTTTATTAAGATCTATCTCAACATGAGAATCGCGAAAATCAAACCTGTTAACAATTTCTTTTTTGGCAGTGTTAACAGCATTGTCCAAAGTTTGCAAGTCAACTTTACTGGCAATATCAAATGATGGCATACATTAATAATTTATGAGCGCCTAATTTACTAACAACTTCAGAATTACTTCAATATTAAACCTCAATTATCATTTTTTGTCAAAACAAGCATAAAACAAATAAATGTTTGTTTTTGGAACAAGACTTGAACTATATTAAAAACATTCAACAACAAGACATATGAAAGAGATTCTAAAAAAGATTGGTTACCCGCTGATGATTTTATTAATTGCTGCTTCCTGCAGTTCTCCCCGTTATGCTTCCGCTCAAAATGACGGGTATTATAACGACAATGGTTATAATAATAATGATACTTATAACAATGATCAGGATTATAATAATCAAGATCAGAATTACGATCAGAACAATGATAATTACAGTTATGATCAAAATGATGGGTATGATAACAATGATGGTTACGATGACAACCCGGAAGATTACGAGGAAGATCCTGCCGATGTAAATATTAATGTATTCAATGATGCGTTAACTCCTTATGGCAGCTGGATGGAATATCCGAGTTATGGACGTGTATGGATACCGAGATACCATGGATTCGTTCCATATTCAACCGGTGGGCACTGGGTTTATTCTAGTTATGGATGGACATGGGCATCTGATTATAGTTGGGGCTGGGCGCCTTTTCACTATGGCCGTTGGGCTTATGATGCTATGTACGGATGGATGTGGGTACCTGGTACAGAATGGGGACCAGCATGGGTATCATGGAGAACTGGCGGTGGTTATTATGGATGGTCACCTTTAGGGCCTGGTATGGGTATAGGTATAAATATTGGAGTTGGAGTTCCTTACAACCGTTGGGTTTTTGCTCCATGTCGTTATATGGGCTACCACAACATCGGTCACTATTATGTTCGCCCTAACACAACAATTATTAATCGTACAACTGTTATAAACAATACAACCGTTTATAATAACAGAAGATTTGTTGCCGGCCCAAATAGAACAGAAGTTGAAAGATATACCGGAAGACCGGTGCAATCTGTGCGGATTGTAAATTCAAATAAGCCTGGTAACACTGTTATCAATAATAACAATACTATTCAAATGTACAGGCCCGGTGTTAAAGCAAAAGCACAGCAATTGGCGAACAGGCAACCTAATAACCCAAATCGTAATCTGAATAATAATAATCAGCAAAATTTAAATCAGGTTAATAAAAACAGGATTAATGAACAACAAGGCAACATTTCCCGTAATAATCAACAACAAAATGTTCCCCAGCCTGACCCTCGTTACAGGTTAAATCAGCCAAGAAATAATAATAATAATGCGGATGTTCAACATAATCGCCAACAACAAAATATTCCCCAACCTGATCAAAACAAGGTAAGGAACAATAAGCCTCCGCAAATGAATAATAATAATGAATTTAACCAGGGACGGATTCAAAATAATCGCCAACAGAAAAATGTTGAGAGACCTCAACAATGGAATAATAATAATAATCAGTTTAATAATAGAAGACAGGAATTTAATCAACAGCAACAGCAAAGACAACAGCCAGTATTTAGACAACCGGAGAATAATGGCGGTGGCCGCAATAGAAGAAATTAAATCTTAGCTCAACAAAAAAACAGGCCTGCGTTTACGCATGCCTGTTTTTTTTTATAAAGATGTTACCGATTGAAATGTTCCCACAATAAAGCCGACAGTTTTCTTGTAAGTACCCATGCTTCATTATTAGATTCCCAGCTTGTATCCGTATTATTTTTTGTGAAGATGGAAAATATATACGGATTGTTTTTACAATTCACATAAACAACTTCATTACGGCTTTCATCAACAGCGCCGTTTTTATCAGCAACAAAAACACCTGCGGGAATTTGGCTTAATGCTTCTTCGTCCCAATATTGTCTGCTTAATAAACGCAACATTTTATCGCTTGATGCTTTACTTAATATTTTGCCATTTACAATTGCTTCCATGATCATTGCAATTTCACGTGGCGTAGTTTGTCCCCAGCCATATTGCGAACGATTGGCTTCTCTTCCAGGCGTTCTGCTATTTACGCGTGTATTAACGTAACCAATACTGTCTAATAATGAATTTATTCTTGTGCCGCCGCCAGCTAAAGCCTGCAGCCAAAGACTCGCACAGTTGTCGCTAATAGTTAGCATCAACATCATTACTTTACTTAATTCAATTGTACTGCTGTCTTTAAATCTTGAAAGAACATCATCGCCTTCATCGTAAAAAAGAGAATCAGTATAAGTCAGCCGTTGATGATAATCCAATTCACCTTTTTGTATTTTATCCATAATGCCAATCAAAATTGAAACCTTTACAATACTCGCTGTTGGAAAAACAGTGTCAGCATTAATGGCTGCAACTTTGTTGTGTCTTAAATCGTGTACATAAATTCCGATATCTCCATGAAAACCTTGTATCAATTCAGTGATTTGCTGTTGCAGCTTAGTATCAGTTTTTTGTGCATTGGCAATACATTGAATAAACAGTAAAAAACAAATCAATATTTTTTTCACTTAAGTAGTTTTAGTGAAGATAAAAGTTTTGCTGCATAGAATGATACAGTACAAGGGAGTGACACAACGAAGATGCTATTAGTACAAAGCTGGCTACATAAAACTGCCACTAAAAATTTTAAACGAAATTGCAGGCATGACATGAGCCATAAATTTGAAATTTGATGGCAACTGCATGTGCAATTAAAAAATAAAATTTCATATGAAAAGGATTGCGGTTATACCGGCACGTTATGCTTCAACACGGTTTCCGGGCAAGTTAATGCAAGTGCTTGGCGATAAAACAATAATCAGAACGACGTATGAAAATACGGTTGCCACTAATTTATTTGATGATGTGCTTGTGGTTACTGACAGTGAAATTATTTATAACGAAATGAAAGGCGCGAATGTGATGATGAGTAAACGTGAACATGAAAGCGGCAGCGATCGTATTGCTGAAGCTGTGGAAAATACTGACTGCGATGTTGTGATGAATGTGCAGGGGGATGAACCGTTTGTTGATGGAAAAATAATGGTGCAATTGCTAAATGTATTTGAGGATGAAGAAGTGATGGTAGCAAGTTTACTGCATGAACTGTTTGATGAAAATGATATTGAAAATCCCAATAACGTTAAAGTGGTGATAGATAAAAATTCAAATGCTCTATATTTTAGTCGCGCAGCAATTCCGTTTGCAAGAGATAAAGAAACAAGTGTAAAATATTATAAGCATATTGGTGTGTACGCGTACCGGAAAATTTGCCTGCTTCAATTCACAAAATGGCCGCAAGGCAGTTTGGAAAAGATTGAAAAATTAGAGCAGCTTCGTTATCTTGAAAACGGAGTGAAAATAAAAATGGTATTGACCGATCACACAAGTATTGGAATTGATACGCCGCAGGATTTGGAATTAGCAAAGCATTTTTTATCTGAGCAAAACAAATTGGAAATCTAATGTCAACACTTAGCTGTACACTAATTCAAACAAAATTATTTTGGCAGGATGCGGAAGCTAACAGGCAAATGCTGGAAGACAAAATCAATGCAATAAAAGAAAAAACGGAAGTTATAATTCTCCCTGAAATGTTTTCAACAGGGTTTAGCATGAAGCCTGAAAGGTTTGCTGAAACAATGGATGGCGAAACTGTTGCGTGGATGAAAAAAATTGCTGCATCAAAAAAAGTTATACTTACCGGAAGCTTGATGATTAAAGATGACGAGCATTATTATAACCGGTTGATATGGATGTTACCAAATGGCTGCTGCGGTTGTTATGATAAAAGGCACTTGTTTGCCTATGGTGATGAAAACAATCATTACAGCGCCGGCAATAAAAGATTAATTGCATCGGTGAAAGGATGGAAAATTAATCTGCAGGTTTGTTATGATCTGCGTTTCCCTGTTTGGGCAAGACAAAGCCCTTCTCCCTTTGAGAAGGGCTGGGGTGAGGTCTACTTTGAATATGATGTATTGATTTATGTGGCGAACTGGCCCGAACGCCGCTCACTTGCATGGAAAACTTTATTGCAGGCAAGAGCAATCGAAAATCAATGTTACGTTATTGGCGTAAACCGCGTTGGTAGTGACGGCAATGGAATTTATCATGCAGGTAACAGTATGGTAATTGATCCGCTTGGCGAAATTTTATATCATAAAAAAGATGAAGAAGATATCTTCACAACAGAACTGAACAAACAACATCTTGAAGAAGTAAGAACACGATTTCCCTTTTGGAAAGATGCAGATAAATTTAATATCACCAATGAGTAATACTAACACTTATATCGCTGAACGAATTTTCACAGGTCATAAAATGTTGCAGCAACATGCAATAGTTGTAGAAAATGATATGATCAATGAAATCATTCCGGCAAATAAAATAAATTCAGATAGTGAAATAATTGATCTTAAAGATGCAATAATAGCGCCTGCATTTATTGACGTTCAGTTGTATGGGGCACATAAAAGATTGCTTAGTGTTTATCCTGATGCAACATCAGTAAAAGCAATTTATGATTACAGTAAAGCAGGCGGCGCATCACATTGCATGCCCACTGTTTCAACAAATACGTACGAAGTATTTTTTAAATGTGTTGATGCAGTAAAAGATTATTGGAAACAAAATGGTAAAGGCATTTTAGGATTGCATGTTGAAGGGCCATGGATAAGCAAAGAGAAACGTGGCGCACATAATGCTGATTGGATCTTCTCTCCTGCAATTGAACAGGCAAAAGAATTATTGGATTATGGAAAAGATATAATCAAAATGATAACGGTTGCGCCGGAAGTTGTAAGCGAAGAAATAATTGATTTGATTCATTCGTACAATATTGTTGTTTCTGCCGGCCATACTAATGCAACGTATGAGCAGGCCACTGAATCTTTTAATAAAATAACAACGGCAACGCATTTATATAATGCTATGAGTGGTTTGCAGCATCGTGCGCCTAATATGGCTGGCGCTATATTCGATCATGATACAATTTTTTGCAGCATTGTACCGGATGGTTACCACGTAGATTTTGCAGCCATTCGCATTGCAAAAAAAATTATGGGCAAAAGATTATTTGCGATTACAGATGCCGTTACAGAAACAAACGAAGGTTATTATAAACATATATTAGAAGGTGATAAATACACATCTAATGGAATTCTTAGTGGCTCAGCTTTAACTATGAATAAGTGCGCAAAAAATTTTGTTGAACATTGCAATATAGGTGTTCAAGAAGCTTTGCGTATGTGCAGTTTATATCCTGCACACGTGATGCGAAAAGAAAACGAGTTAGGTTTAATTGAAACAGGCAGAAAAGCAAACATGGTTGTGTTAAACAATGATCTTGATGTTTTACAAACAATAACTGCTGAATAATCTTTTTTAAATAAAAACAAAAAGCTCCAGGTTTTTCTGAAGCTTTTGCGAACCAGACGCACAAGATTTATACGTAAAACTTTTTTATTTCTTACTACAAATAGTAATGAAGGTATTTAACTATAATTGAATTAAAACTCAGTTTGATTACTTGGTTTACCCAACTCTTAAAATTTTTATTTTTGGCTGTATTAAATCAATCAACTTTTACGAAATTTCCTTTCTCATCAAATATTAGATCTTTGCCTTTAATTTCTGCTTCGTAGGTAACCTTTCCATTTGCATCCGTTACCATTCCTGCTTCATTAATTGTTGCGTTATTATAATGCGCTTTTATATAAGGCGCAACATTTTGCGGCAGCTTATTTACTGGAATCGCTTTTACTATTTCTATAAAGTTTCCGGCAGGCGTAAACATCACCGAATTATCTTCTCCTGATTTACCACCCCAGTTCGCTTCATAATTTCCATTTTCCTTTTCCCATGAAACAGATTTTGCTTCAGGATATTTTTTGATTAGAGCAGATTTAACTGCTGCGGGCACATCAGTGCTTTTTAAATCCTGTGCGTAGCAACCGGTGATTATAAACGTTACTGTGATTGCACCTAAAAAAAACTTTTTCATTTGAATTATTTTATGGTAATTAAAGAGCAAACCTATCAGAGAAATCTGTTTACAAATTGAGCAACAGAATAATTTGCAAGACAATTAGATCTTTTTAACAAAGTAGCAAAAAACTTTAAAAAATTTTAAACCGTTTGGATATTATTGGATAAAAGTTGCAGTGCTGAATAATTTATAACCCAACCGATTAATTACTTATTGCATCTACACAAATAGCTACTTTGAAAAGTTTACAGTAGCCTGAAAATTATTCCAAATTCTCACGTGTTAAAACCTTAGTATGAAAAGAGTCATTTCAGCCACTTTTATCTTTTTTACAATGTTAAATGGTAAAGTGTTTGCCCAACTTGAAACAGAAGATGCATTGCCATTAGCACCAGGTCAGGTGGAATTAGGTGCAGCAGTTGAATTCCAGACGTCGAAAGAAGGAACTGAAAATGCAATTCCTTTAGCTATTGAATATGGATTATCAAAGAGATTTACTTTATTAGTTGAGCCGGTTGCTTATACAAACATAAACCCAAAAACAGGCACATCTGTTACAGGATTTGGGGATTTGGAAGCAACCCTTTTTTATCAGCTGTTAGCGGAAACAAAAGGCTTTCCTGCTGTTTCCCTTTCAGCTGAAATAAAATTACCTACTGCAAAAGATTCTTTAATTGGTACCGGCAAAACAGACTTTACTCCTTTTCTTATAGCGAGTAAAACGATTGGAAAGTTTTATACAAGTGCAAATCTTAGTTATACTTTTTTAGGCAAGCCACCAGGTGTAACCGCAAGCAATCTTTTTAATTATGCGCTTGGCACTTTATACGAGGCATCTGAAAAAAGTATCTTGTTTGCGGAAATTTATGGAAACACGTCTGCTTTGGGAGGAAAAGATGTGCCTGAAGGAACAATTAATACAAGCAACGCACCCGAACTTACTGGCGGCGAATTTGTAGCCAGCATTGGCTATGGTTATTATTTAAATAATAACCTGCAGCTATCGTTTAGCATAAGCTATGATAACAATAACGCAACTTTATTCAGGCCTGGAATCGTATGGACATCACACGGTGGAAGGAATTTTTTCAAAAAACATTTTCAGAAAAATTAAATTACAAATAAGACCCGTCATTGATTTTATAATCAATAATTGTTTTTTACCGAAATCTTCCGCTATTAGATATTTAAACCTAATTCCGCTGCTTTACGGCGCAGACCTCTTTTGTTTCTAATCAGTTTAATAATCGACGAAACATTAATAATATTAAAAGATAACGACAGCACTAACCACAAAACCAGCAAACCGCTTCTATAGAAAATTGTCTCATAAAAATTTATTGCTGCAGTGGAATTATTTTGGGGCCTGGTAATGCCATTATATCTCAAAACCGGATTTAAATACATAACGCTTGCTTTATTATAAATTACAGTACGTATGTAAGTGTCATTATTTTTAAAGTTGTAAAAAGCTTCATTTGTGTTGACGAAAGTTTTTCTAACTATTCCGTTTTGACCAATCAGTTGTATGCTGTCAGCTTTGGTTTGCAGTCGCACTTCGATAGTTAACCCTTTTGTTTTTACTCCTACCAGTTTATTATCATTCTTTGCATCGCTGCCATTTACCGCATAGGCACTTCCGCCGATAAGACTTTTTATTAGTGAATCTTTGTTTTTCTGTTTACAGTTAACCATTGTCCAGTTTCTAAAAGTTTGATTTGTATCAAGCACATCATGCGTATCATCATCACCCACAATCCAAACAGGTTTACCTGCCGATAATGCAACATCCCATTTATTGCAAGCATTGCCTGCATGATTTAATACTTCCATTAAATTATATCCGGAAAGTTTTTTCAAATCCTCATCACTATAACCGTTTCTGATTTTCGGATGTGCCAATACAACTGCTTCCGCATCATAGTTTAGTTTATTAATCATAAATTGTTTTGAACTGGCGAATTGAAAAAGCGGGAAATCATTGTAGCAAACTTTTTTTGGCATTATAACCAATTGGTGTATTTTAAAAATGTTATAGCCATGCTCATATACTTCTACGGAATTAGGTTGTGCATCTTGCAATGCTATTTTTTCATAATTAGATATTGATGCATAAGCATAACCTTTTTGCTTGTATAAATCGATCATATCACATGCGCTTTGTTTGCCGTTTGTAATTCCATTCCAGGCGCAACTGTGAGCATGAAAGTTTGATTGCTGCCAACAATCAGAAGAATTCATGTATGGGTTATAAAGAAAATTCCCGCTAAACTTTGAAGACGATTGAAAGTTGTAAATATTGCACGGCAAGTATGCAATAATGCATAAGGAGACAATACTGAAAATAAAAATCCGGAAAAGTTTTAAAATTCTTTTTGTGAAAGAAATCCGCATAACTGCTTTTGCAGTTTATCAAGATGCAGAAATTCAACAGGAGGTTGGGAAGTAACGTTAAAATTGTCTATAAAAATAAAAAACAGGTTTGCTTCAGAAAGCAACCGGAATATTGTTGACAAAAATTCCCGGTTACCCAACCATTAAGATAGAAACTGCATCATGAATTTGAAACAGGGCTTACAGTTGAAAGATGAAAAATCGCTTGTAAATGGCTGCATTAACAATGACCGCTTTTTTCAAAATCAATTGTATAAAATTTTTGTTGCAAGAATGATGGGTGTTTGCCTTCGGTATGCGCAAACAAGAGAAGACGCAGAAGATATTTTGCAGGAAGGTTTTATGCAGGTTTTTTGCTGTATTGAACAGTTTAAGTTTAAAAGTTCACTGGAAGCATGGATGAAAAAAATATTTATAAACTGTGCATTACAAAAACTGAGAAAAAAAGAAAACAGTTATTCATTTATAAGCATCCATTGTTTAACAGAAACAGCCTCAACACTATATATCGAACCTGATACAATTGACCTGAAAAAATTAATTCAGTGCATACAAAATTTACCGGTGGTTAGCCGGCTGGTTTTTAACTTATATGTGTTTGAAGGGTTTAAGCACAAGGAAATTGCGGAGATGCTTAATATATCGGAAGGCACTTCAAAATCGAATTTATTTGATGCGCGACAAAATTTAAAGAAGCAATTAATTGAGTTTGATATTTCGAAAAAAACGGTAGCACATGGATAAAAATTTACCTGATAATATTGATAAATTTTTTTTAGATAACCTGCAGGATTTTGGAGAAGAGCCAATAAACGACATTTGGACTGAAATTGATAAACGATTACCTGAGCAACAACAAAAAGAAAAATCTTTTGCCTGGAAGATGTTAGGTTTAAGTACTGCCGCAGTTTTAATCGGTTTATTACTGCCTTTTATTCTTAATGATGTTTTTCTGCACCCAAAAAAATACAATGAAAAATATGTTGGTAATAAAACAGACCACCTTATTGTGAAGCCAGATAAATCAGTCTCGAACCATGATCATTTAACAACAGGCGGTTTTAAGAATTTTTTTTCTAGAAAGTTTGAAAACAACATTGATGGTATTAGAAGCCTTGATAATGTCAGTAATATATTTCACAAACACTTTTTCAAAAACGCTGATTCGATAGCTATTGTTAGCAATTTATTTTTTCCGGATATATCACGTTTAAATCAATTTGATCCCTCAACAAATAAGCTAAGAGAAAGTGTAGTTAATGATGACATAGCAAGTTTTAATCAAAATCCTTCGAACACAACATCCAATGTGATTTCCTTATCCATCAACAAACAAAAAGTGGAAGTGATTCCTTTCTTTTCCGTCGACCATATTTCCGGCAGGTTTATAGAACAGTACGAGTTTGATCATGAAGACAAGAATGATTATAACAATCGTGAGAAGCCTGATATGTCGTTCACAGGCGGCTTGCTGGTTGCATATAAAATAAATAAAAAATTGGCTTTAACATCGGGAGTTTCTGTATCTAAATCTGCGGTTGCGATATCATCGACCGCTGTAAACGCCTTAAAAGATGCCAATGGTGTTTATAAGTTTAAGCTGGCTACGTCTTACGGCTTCGCGGAAATTTCCAAAACTGGCGTTACACCAACAGCGGGAGATTCGCTTTTTGTTTCTAATGGTATGATGCAGTTGAATTATATTTCATTCCCTGTATTGCTTAATTACAATTTTGGTAGTAAGAAAATGAATTGGAGCGTTCATGCCGGTATTGCACTAAACAAAGTGATGAGCGATAAAGTGCAGGTTGAATATACAATCAACAATAATGATGATAACGAAACCGTAAATAAAATCGAAGGGGTAAAAAGAATATTTTTTACATTGAATACAGGTGTTGAAGCAAAGTATTCCATAACTCGTTCTATAGCTCTGGGCCTGAGCCCTGAATTAAGATATGGTATTAACTCCATCAACAAAGGAACACCTGTAAAAACTTATCCGATTAATTATGGTTTGGCAGCAAATATTCATATTAACTTGTAAAGATTATTGTGCGGCAAGTCATATACTGCAATTATCTTTTATGGTAAGCCTTTTTTAGTACAACTCCTTTTTTTGCATAAGCAATCACGGGTAAGCCAGTTAGATATTAATGTCATTTTCAAATTCAATGAATACTAAAAAGAAAATTATTTGAACTATATTGGAAGGTACATTATTATGCTGGCAGGCATTTTTACAAAGCCCGAAAATTTAAAAGTTTATTGGAAAGAGTTTTTGCATCAGTGCGTTGAAATTGGGTTTCGCTCCCTTCCCATCGTCAGCATTATATCGGTTTTCTTAGGTGCAGTATCAACGTTACAAACATCATATCAGTTAAAGAGCCCGCTTATTCCAAAATCAACTATTGCAAAAGTTGTCAGAGATAGTGTTATACTTGAATTTTCACCAACATTAATAAGCATTGTTTTAGCAGGCGTTATCGGCAGCAGGATTGCAGGAGAACTTGGCAATATGCGTGTTTCTGAGCAGATTGATGCATTAGAAATGATGGGGATAAATACAAAGAGTTATCTTATTCTTCCAAAGATGACTGCCGCTTTGCTCATGGTACCATGCCTCGTAATAATATCAATAATGCTTGCCATTTTTGGAGGAAGGGAAGTAGGAAGCTTATTAGGAATTATAGCAACTCATACTTTCGATGCAGGCTTAAGAAGCAAACTAAATTTCTCTGACATATGCTTCTCATTATCCAAAGCCTTTACGTTTGCATTTATCATTAGCACGGTACCTGCATATTTCGGATATTATGTTGTAGGCGGTTCAATTAATATTGGAAGAGCAAGTACTAAAGCTGTAATAGTAAGCTGCATTCTCATTTTGATCTTCGATTATGTATTGGCTTCGTTGTTGCTTTAATTTAGCAAAAGAAATTTTAATATTGAGTACAGAAGATTTGATAGTTTATTTCTCCTGCCCCGGTTTAGCTGATATACTATATAAAATGACAAACGTGTATGTTAAAAAATAATTTGAAATTGACTCATTTTGTTTTGCTAATGAGTATGCTTAATTTTTTATTATTCCATTTTCCTTTTTATGTTTTTGTTTTTAAAAACGTTGATTATAAAAGCTTGAACGGCATTATTATTATTACCAGTTTAATTATTTTAATGCTGGTTGTAAATGCCTTTGCTTTTTACCTGATATTTTTTCTGTCACGTTTCGTTGGAAAATTTTTATTGGTCTTATTCTTTATTCTAAATGCAATTGCAGTTTACTTTATTAATACCTATGGTGTTATAATAGATGAGAGTATGATAGGTAATGTACTCAATACTAATTACCAGGAAGCCAGCAGTTTTTTTTCTATAAAAATAATCTTGTACATTATTTTATTAGGTGTTGTTCCCGCCATTTATATCATTAAAACCAAAATTATAAAAGAACCATTCAGGCGGTTTTTAATCACCTTTTCAATTGCTCTCTTATTTATCCTGATAATGGTATTTGCAAATGCGAGCAATTGGTTATGGATTGATAAAAATTCAAAAACATTAGGCGGGCTTGCTATGCCCTGGTCCTACACCGTAAACATTCCACTTTTTTATATTCACAAGCACCAAAAAAATGAAAAAGAAATTTTATTACCGAATGCTACTATAAAAGATAACCAGAAATCTGTTGTAGTGTTAGTGATAGGTGAATCTGCAAGGAGTGAAAATTTTTCTTTGTATGGATATAATAAAAATACCAATCCATTGCTTTCCAAAATACCTAATGTATTTCATTTTAATGCTACATCATGCGGCACGTATACCACGGCAGGTGTAAAATGCATTTTAGAACCTAACAGTAGTGATAAGCTATATGAAATTTTACCCAATTACTTATACAGAAATAATGCAGAGGTTATTTGGAGAACAACAAACTGGGGACAACCGCCACTACATATAAAAAATTATATGGACAAAGATTCTTTACAATCAAATTGTAAAGGCAAAGATTGTGATTACGATGAAATTCTTTTGAATGGATTAAAAGAACAAATATTAGCCAGCAAAAAAAATAAAATATTGGTAATACTGCATACAAGTACCAGTCACGGACCTGCATACAGCAAAAAATACCCGCCTCAATTTGAAACCTTTAAACCTGTTTGTAATAGTGTTGAATTAGGAAAGTGTTCTCATGAAGCATTGATCAATGCTTATGACAATACCATCGTTTATACTGATTACATTTTATCAAAGATTATTGATGATTTAAAACAATTGAAAGAGTATAACAGCGCAATGATTTTTGTTTCAGACCATGGTGAATCTTTGGGAGAAAAAAATCTTTATACGCATGGATTACCTTTAAGTTTGGCTCCCAAAGAACAATATGATATTCCTTTTATTGTTTGGGTATCTGATAGTTCAAAACAACTAAAGCCTCTTGAAACAGTTAATCAAAACTATGTGTTTCATAGTGTCCTGAATTTTTTACACATACAAAGTCCTGTTTATAATGAAGAACTGAACATTTTTAAAGAGAAGCGATGAGTGAGGCGGAAGAAGCCTTTAAAATAGCTGCATAAACAGTAAAGATGATTATATAAATAATCAACAACAAATTCGCAAAGAGTGCTTGATACAGTCATTAAAGCTAATGAAGAATACACATAGTGTTGATAAATGCTGAAAACAGCATTTTAATTGTAAAGTGGTGTAAGTAAACAAGGATTACAGCTTTGTAATCCTTGTTAAGCGGACCGGACGGGACTCGAACCCGCGACCTCCGCCGTGACAGGGCGGCATTCTAACCAACTGAACTACCGATCCTTAAAATTCGGGATGCAAATATAGGGGTCTGCCCTCTTTTCCGGCAAATCTTTTTAAATAAAAATTCTTTATTGTTTTTAAATAATTATCGCCAAATGTATTTGTGTACGCTGTTATTCGAACGGGGTAATTCCATGCTTAATGTTTTTACTTTATCAATTCTCATTTAAAAAATCTCTCTTACTTTTACGCCCCAACTAATTAAAATATGCCGCAGTATCCTAACAGGCAGTTTCTTGATTTTGAGCAGCCGATAAAAGATTTATATGAGCAGATTGATCAAACAAAAAAACTGGCTGATAAAAATTCCAAAATAGATTACTCGCAAACTATTCAGCAGTTAGAAGCATCTGTTCTTGAAAAAAGAAAAAATATAACGGAACATCTTACGCCATGGCAGCGGGTGCAGTTAAGCCGTCATCCTGATCGTCCGTATACTTTAAAATACATTGAAAAAATTGCAACCAACTTCATCGAAATACATGGCGACCGTAATGTAAAAGATGATAAAGCAATGGTTGGCGGATTGGGTGAAATTGACGGGCAAACGGTAATGCTCATCGGCCAGCAAAAAGGCATCAACACAAAAACACGCCAGCTTCGCAATTTTGGAATGGCCAATCCTGAAGGCTACCGCAAAGCATTGCGTTTAATGAAGATTGCAGAAAAATTCAATAAGCCAATTATTACATTAATTGATACTCCCGGCGCTTATCCGGGCATGGAAGCAGAAGAGCGTGGGCAAGGTGAAGCCATTGCACGTAATATTTATGAAATGATGCGTTTGCGTGTGCCTGTTATCTGTTGCATTATTGGTGAAGGCGCCAGCGGCGGCGCATTGGGCATTGGTGTTGGTGATAAAATTTTAATGATGGAAAATGCGTGGTATACCGTTATCTCTCCTGAAAACTGCAGCACAATTTTATGGAGAAGCTGGGAGAAAAAAGAAGTAGCAGCAGAGCAATTAAAATTGACAGCAACTGATATGCAGGGCTTTGGTTTGGTTGATGAAATTGTTCCTGAACCGGATGGCGGCGCACACTGGGATTATACCAAAGCTGCTGAAATTTTAAAATCACATATTATTAAAGCGTTGAATGAATTAAGAGATATCAATCCTGATAAACGCATACAAATGCGCATTGAAAAATTTGGAAAGATGGGGCATTGGAAAGAGTAAATATTTATATTAAATTGAATCAACCGAACTGCACGTCATTTCCGCGAAAGCGGAAATCTCATTATCAACAACTATAGATCAAAATCATGAGATGCTCAACCAAGTTGAGCATGACGAATCGAGTTACGACAGACATTAGAACTATTGCTTCACCAACTTAATCCTGTAAACTGTATTTGCTGTTCTTACTTCAATAAAATATAAACCCGCAGCTAAATTGTACGTTGGAATTTTAATAGTGCTTTGTGCGCTTGTATTGGCAATGCGTTCTACTATTCTGCCAACAATATTATACACCGTTATTTGTTTTATCTGATCTGTTCCCTGCTCAATATTTACATAAGTATTTGCAGGATTCGGATACATCAGCGGCGATGTTACATTCACTATTTTCACATTCGCAATTGGTGAATAACTGATCTTGCCATCCTTATCAACGATCTTCAACCTATAATAACTTGTACCCGCCAACGGATGATAATCTGTACTGCTGTAATTCTGCGTAAACTCACCATTATTTTCAGCATAAATTGTATCAACGCTTTGATAGTTCCAGAAATCTTTTGTGCGTTCAACAATAAAATAATTGGTGTTTGTTTCTCTTGTTGTGGTCCAATCTAAATCAACTGTTTTATTTAATGTAAGACTTGCAGTAAAGCTGATCAATTTCACTGCAAGCACTCCGCCCAAACTGTAATTATCTACATGCGCCGTTGAAAGGACGGTATTATCATGACTCGTTATTGCAAGACCAGCATAAACCGGCGAACCATTTCCAAAACCCGCATCAACCGTATTGCCAACTTTTGTCCACGTTAAACCATCAGGAGAAACATAAGCTGTATAAGTTGATCCACTTATAACAAGCTTCAACCAATATGGCGCTTTAATATTTGATGTTGTGTTTGTGTTGT
>JAFBAF010000299.1 GCA_019247895.1 Parafilimonas sp.
TCGTGTACGCTTTTCAAGCGGTGCATTTACATACAATGGAAAAGTTTTTGGCAGAGGTACACTCATTGTTTTAAAAGGAAATAATAAAACCAATTGGTTAGACACTGTAAATAAGTATTGCAGTTTGTATAATGTGCAACCTTATGCAGTGCAAACAGGCTTTATGGATGCAGGCGCAGACTTTGGTTCTTCTGATGTGCATTTAATTAAAGCGCCAAAAGTGGCTTTGCTTACAAGCAATCAAGTTTCACATACTGCGGCAGGAGAAGTGTGGTGCTTTTTTGATAATGAATTGAATTATTCAATATCTCAATTAACAACAGAGCATCTTGAAGATATCAACCTTCAGAATTACAATGTATTAATTATGCCGGATGGAAATTACAATGTGCTGGACGATAAAGATGTTGCATCAAAACTTGAAGCATTTGTACAAGGCGGAGGAAAAATTATTGCAACAGAAGGTGGCGCTGTAAAACTTTCAACATTCGACTGGAGCGGAATAAAATTAGTTAAAGACACAACGCAATCATCCGACAGCATCATACAAAAAAATTATGGGAATGCGGAGCGTGAAAATCTTACTTCATTTATTCCCGGCGCTATCTATAAAATACAGTTAGATAACACGCATCCTGTTGCTTATGGTTATCCAAATTATTATTACACATTAAAACAAGATGCAAAAGTTTATTCAACTATTAAAGGCGGATGGAATATAGGCATATTGCCCGCAAACGCTTATACATCAGGCTTTGTAGGTAGTAAATTGAAACCACAATTAAAGCATGGCGTTTTAATTGGAGAAAAGCATTATGGCAATGGTGATATAATTATTTTTAATGATGATGTATTGTTCCGTTTGTTTTGGCAAAACGGCAAAATGATGTTTGCGAACGCGGTTTTCCTTGCGGGAAATTAATTGGACGAAGAACTATTTTCAATAAACTTTGCCGCGATTAAATGTTTTTGAACTTAGCGCATGAGTAAAGCCAATAAAAAAGCTGCACTGGGATTTGTTTTTGTTACTGTTTTAATTGATGTTATTGGCCTTGGAATTATTATTCCTGTTGTTCCCGATCTTATAAAACAACTTACAGGCAAAGGGTTAAGCCGTGCAGCAGAATGGAACGGCTGGCTCACTTTTGCATATGCACTTACACAATTTGCATGTGCATCTGTAGTTGGTAATTTAAGTGACAGATACGGCCGCAGGCCTGTATTATTATTTTCATTATTAGGCTTTGGAATAGACTATTTATTCCAGGGGTTTGCGCCAACATTGGGTTGGCTATTTGTGGGAAGGATTTTAGCAGGTGCAACAGGTGCAAGTTTTACAACTGCCACTGCATATATAGCAGATGTAAGCGATCCTGAAAAACGTGCACAAAATTTTGGGTTGATTGGAGCTGCATTTGGATTAGGATTCATTATTGGCCCTGCAATCGGCGGGCAGCTTTCAGTGTTTGGAACACGCACACCATTTTTTGCGGCAGCCGCTTTAAGTTTATTAAATTGTTTATACGGTTACTTTATTTTACCTGAATCATTGCCTTCACAACGAAGAAGAAAGTTTGAATGGAAACGTGCAAATCCAATAGGTTCATTCAAACAGTTTAAAAAATATCCATCAGTTTCAGGATTAATAGTTTCTGTTATTCTTATTTACATTTCAGCACATGCTATACAAAGCACATGGTTGTTTTATAACATGGAAAAATTTCATTGGGATGCAAAATGGGGCGGTTATTCTCTAAGCTTTATTGGCTTAATGATCGCTTTGGTGCAAGGATTACTTATCCGCATCATTATTCCGAAATTAGGGCAGGAGCGTGGAGTGTATGTTGGATTAATGTTATATAGTATTGGATTTTTATTGTTCGCTTTTGCAACGCAGGGCTGGGAAATGTTTTTGTTTATGGTGCCTTATGCGCTAGGAGGAATTGCAGGTCCTTCAATGCAAGGCTTGATTTCAAATCAAATACCTATAAATGAACAAGGTGAATTGCAGGGTGGATTAACCAGTTTGATGAGTGCATGTGCCATTGTTGGTCCGCCAATAATGACAAGCCTGTTTGCTTATTTTACAGGAAAAGATGCGCCATTCATCTTTCCGGGTGCACCATTTTTATTAGGCGCTATTTTAACCCTGTTGAGTACAGCTTTAGCCTACAAAAATTACCGGAGAAATAAAGCTTTGATCAAAAAGAATATTCAATAGTCAACATTTAATAATCGAGTTTGTAATCAGTATTAAACCTTGAATGTTGTTATTGAATGTTTAATTACCTGCTGTTTGCGTCATTCATTCGTATTCTTCTGCCTTTATAATTTTTTCCATCAAGTGAACGGATCATTTGCTTGGCTGCTTTGCTGTCAACCTCGATCCAGCTGTTCATTTCTTTCATGTCTATCTTTCCCAATACATCTTTACGTAAATCACTCATGTCTAAAATGAATTGCAAAAAACTCGCTTTATAAAAACCATCCTTGGTTCCAAGGTTTACAAATAATCTTGTGTAATTACCACTGCCGTTATATTCTTGTTGACGGCTTCGGCCCCTGCCGTTTTCATCCCGTTCATTTCCCCTTGTAGTTTTTCTTTCACGGCTTTGTTCCCTGATATTCAGATCTTCTGCATTCTCATAATATTTTAAAAAACGGTCAAACTCTAATGCAGCCACGCGTTTTAAAACTTCTTCTTTACTTATCGATGAAAATTTCTCTGACAGCATCGGTACATAAGTTTCATAATCGCCATGAGAAATATCAGCCTGCAATAATTTATCCATGAAAAAGAAAAATTGTTTCCTGCAAACATCTTTACCACTTGGAATTTCCAGGCGATGAAACGGTTGCTGAACAATTCTTTCAATTTGTTTTAAACGATACATTTCACGTGCATGCACAATGCTTAAACTTATGCCTGTGTTGCCTGCGCGGCCTGTTCTGCCACTGCGATGCGTGTACACTTCAACATCATCCGGCAATTCGTAATTGATCACATGCGTAATGCCTTGAACATCTATACCTCTCGCCGCAACATCAGTCGCTATTAATAATTGCAGGCTTTTATCGCGAAACTGTCCCATCACCTTATCACGCTGCTGTTGTGTAAGATCGCCATGCAATGCATCAATATCATAACCTTCCCGTGTAAGTTTTCCGGCTATTTCCTGTGCGTCAGCTTTAGTGCGTGTAAATATCAAGCCATAAATGCCAGGATTAAAATCGATTAATCGCTTTAACGTTTCATAACGCTGATGTGCTGATGTAACATAATATTGATGATCTACATTTTTAGTTCCCGCATTTGCTTTACCAACGGTGATTTCAAAAGGTTCATTCATGTAGCGACGGCTCACCTTTCTGATTTCGGGTGGCATAGTTGCACTGAACAACCATGTTGCATCGCGTTTTGGCGTGTTCTGCAGAATAAATTCAATATCATCCTGGAAACCCATGTTCAGCATTTCGTCTGCTTCATCCAATACAACATATTTTATTTGTTCAAGGTTGATCGCTTTGCGTTCAATCAAATCAATTAATCTTCCTGGTGTTGCCACAATAACCTGGACGCCTTTTTTTATATCTCTTATTTGGGCACCAATGCTTGCGCCGCCGTAAACGGCAACCACACTCATTCCACGAATATTCTTTTTAAATAATTCTATTTCGTTTACTATCTGTATGCACAATTCTCTTGTTGGGCAAACAATTAATGCCTGCGGAAATTTATCTGCTGCCTGGATCAATTGCAATAAAGGCAAACTAAAAGCCGCAGTTTTGCCGGTGCCTGTTTGAGCAAGGCCAATAAAATCTTTTGTGCCGCTTAATAAAACAGGTATTGCTTTTTCCTGAATAGCCGTAGGCGTTTCAAAACCTAACTGGGTTACAGATGCTAACAACTGCTCGTTCAGCCCCAGTTCTTCAAAATTCTTCATCATTAAAATTTCGGCAAATGTAACTTTTGTAAATGGTAATGATAATAACGTTGTTGTACGCAGCGTTTATTTATTCATCATATTTAAGAACAATATTTAAATTGCATTGCCAACAAACTGCTCACGATGAAAAAGTTTCCTGCTTTTATAGTTTTATGCTTTGTGCTTTTTTCATGTAAAAAAGATGAATTTTCAGTCACCCGCAATAGTAGTGTTGATAACAATACCGAAGTAAATAATGGTTTTGTATATATAGCGGAGGATATGTACCCGCCAACCATTTATGCATTAGATGCCAATTCTGGAAGCATCAGGTGGCAATATAAAAACGATACGGATTATGAACGTTTTTCACCAATTCCATGTGTTGCCAACAATACTGTGTTTACTGAAATATATTCGTTGGGCTTTCCGGAGTTTTCAGATGGCAAATTATTATTTGCTGCCTTTAATGCTCATACAGGTAAGCAGCGCTGGGTAACAGTTTTAAACCCATCAGCCAGCATTGTGCCGTTAAGCAATCCAACATTTTACAACAACACAATTTATGTTACTGCACAAAAAAAATTATATGCTATTAATGCTGATAACGGTAAAGTAAAATGGAAATTGATTTGTGACTCTGGCACCAGTAATAATCCCATTTGTTCACCTACAGTTGTAAACGGAATTATTTATACCGGTAACCGGCAACATTTATTTGCATTGAATGCGAATAATGGTTCAATAATATGGCAACGCAATGCTGACCTTTCTAATTCTACACCCACTGTTCTAAACGGAGTTATAAGCTTTACCGACCGCACCGATGGCACTGTAACTGCATTTGATACTGCTGGTAATTTAAAATGGAAATTTAATAAGGCCGGTTATCTCACAGGTTCTACCACCACTAATAATTCATTCATATACCAGGGCATCGGTTACCCGATGAATGAATTTACCGCCTTTGCTTTGCGTAATACGGATGGTGCAGTAAAATGGAACTACACTCAGCCTGTTACACCAACAGTAAATAATGGTTTATGCGGCGATCCATCTTATTATGGCAATACAATTTATTATGCATTAACCGATAGTTTGCTTGCCATAAGCACGACCGGGGCACATAATAAAAAATGGAGTTATTTTACAGGCATCCCTGCAGACAGCACTTTTTTTTCAACATCTTCACCTGTAGCAGGAAGAAATATTGTTTATGTCATGACGAAAGGAATGATCGTGTATGCATTGAATGAAAGAAACGGTGAATTGATATGGCAGTTCGATACGCATGGCGAAAATCCTGTTTATTCGCCAGTTATATTGTATAACGACGGGACGGCTATTCATCCTGCAGGCAGCGGAATGACGCAGTGATCAGCCTACTTCTAAATGTTGGGATCGCACTTTTTCTCCGTAAAATATTGTTGCGTGATCATTGAAATCTTCAGCTGAATCTGTTGTATAAAATTGGATAGTTTTATTTTTTGAAAGTTGCTCTTCAATTTCTGCATGCCGGTTTAAATAATCTTTCAAACTTGCTGCAACAATTTCACCTTGTGCAATCACGCTTATATTAGCAGGTAAAAATTTTTCAATTCTTTTTTTAATTAATGGATAATGTGTGCAGGCAAGTAATATGGTGTCTATTTTTTCATCTTGCTGCAATAATTCATCTAAATATTTTTTGATGAAATAATCTGCGGCTTCATTTTCAAATTCATTATTCTCAATTAAAGGAACAAGCATTGGGCAGGCTTGCTGAACCACTTTTGTATCAGGAAAAAATTTTTCAATTTCTATTAAGTAAGATTGTGATTGAACAGTGCCGCTCGTTGCCATTATACCAACATGATGTGTTTTCGAAAAATTGCCGATGATCTCTGTTGTAGGCCGGATAACACCCAATACTTTTTTTTCAGGATAATATTTTCTAAGATCATTTTGCTGAATGCTGCGCAACCCTTTTGCAGAAGCTGTGTTACAAGCCACAATTACCAACGGGCAGCCTTGTTTAAATAACCATTGCACGCATTGCCATGTATAATGATAAACTGTTTCGAATGAACGGTTACCATAAGGTGTTCTTGCATTATCGCCGAGATAGATGTAATCATATTGCGGCAAATGTTTGGTAATCTCTTTCAGAACTGTTAAACCACCATAACCTGAATCAAAAACGCCGATTGGTGTTTGCATGTTTTCAAAAATAGTGGTTTAAAAACCAGCTTTTAAAATTGTAACTGTTACAAGCATTTGTCCTGTGTGCCGCATTGTATGTTCTGCTGAATGAAATAACAATCCCAAAACAGTTGAAGGTAATTTTTTACGGCCAACTTCTCTTTTATCCGTTAAGGTATTTGGATCAGTTTCCTTTAATTGTTCGATTGATTTTTCCGTTTGCCTGTTTACATTTTCTAACAACGCTGTTAAAGTTATTGTTTCATTTTCCTTGCCTTCATTTTGCAGGTAAATGAGTTGTTCATCATTCAACATCTTTTCTTTTGCATAAGTAAGCAAACGATCTTGTACACCAGCAATATGTTGCAAATGAAAAGCCACCGAGGCAACACTTGCAGGTCGCCTCCACAATAATGATTCCTCAAAATTTTTCATCATTTCATTTATTTCTTCTTTTGCCTGCAATAAAGCATGCGCAACAGGTTGCAATAAATCAGGCACATAATGTATCGGACCTTTTAACCATAGTTCACTCATATAGGTTTTCTTTTACCTCAAAAATAATTTTATAATTCATTTCTAAAATTAAGCACATCATTAAACACTAAGCCTTCAAACAATATCTTCGTTTAATGATGAAATTGTTTTGTTGTTTACCGGTTTTATTGTTCTGTCAACTGTTAACTGTCAACTGTCAAACTTCAACTCAACCCAAGTATGAGTTTCGAGCAGTATGGATTGCTACCGTAAACAATATTGACTGGCCACACAGTAAATATTTATCTGTTGATCAGCAAAAGCAACAGTTCATCAACATTATTACACAGCAAAGAAAGATTGGAATGAATGCAGTGATCGTACAAATACGCCCTGCTGCAGATGCATTTTATCAATCAAAATATGAACCGTGGAGTGAATTTTTAACCGGAAGGCAAGGCACTGCGCCATCACCGTTTTATGATCCTTTACAATTCATGATAGATGAAACACATAAACGCGGCATGGAATTTCATGCATGGATAAATCCATACCGTGCTGTATTCAGCGTTGCATCTTCCATCGCTTCAAACCACATCACCAAAACACATCCTGAATGGTTTGTAAAATATGGTGATAAAAAATATTTTAATCCCGGCTTGCCGGATGTGATGCATTATCTCACCAATGTTGTTATTGACATTATAACGCATTATGATATTGATGGCATTCACATGGATGATTATTTTTATCCTTATAGAATTGCAGGCAAAGAATTTCCGGATTACCGGGCTTACGCTTTATATGGAAAAGGTTTGAGCAAAGATGCATGGCGCCGCAGCAATTGCGATAGTGTTGTAAAGATGATCCACGATGCGATTATCACTTATAAACCGTTGATAAAATTTGGTATCAGCCCGTTTGGTGTTTGGCGAAATAGTTCTGTTGATGCAAACGGTAGTGATACAAAAGCTGGCCAAACTTGTTACGATGATTTGTATGCAGACGTTTTATTGTGGCTAAAAAAAGACTGGATTGATTATGTAACGCCACAATTATATTGGGAGATTGGACACAAACTCTGCGATTATACAACATTGCTTGATTGGTGGAGCAACAATACTTACGGCAAACAGTTATACATCGGCCACGGAATTTACCGCGCTATAGAAAAACCAACGGCCGCATGGCGTAATCCAAATGAAATTCCAAATGAAATAAAATTATTGCGCAATAATGAAAATGTGCAGGGCAGCGTATTTTACAGTTGCACCAATCTTTTATCAAATCCAAATGGATGGGCAGATAGTTTGCAGTTTGATTATTACAGAACGCCTGCATTAGTTCCACCTATGAACTGGATTGATACAACAGCTCCGGAAGCACCACATATAACAAAAGCTTTTTTCGATGAAGACAAAGGCGTGCAGCAACTGACAATTTCCGGCGATGGTATCAACAAGAATGAAACAGAAACAATTAAAAATTTTGTGGTGTATCTATCGCAATCGCTGGTTGGTTTAACCGATCATCCTGTAATAATTATTCCCGCAGATGCCTCTTTAAAATATCAATTTTTATTACAATCAACATCAATACCTGTAAACTGGAAAAATTGTTATGTTGCTGTTACAAGTGTAGATCGCGACAATAATGAAAGTGACATCTCCAATATTTTTGTGCTTGAAAAAAATGGCAGCGACTGGGAAGTAAAAAAATAAATTTTTATACAGCTATCCTGCTATTTATTGTTAGAATGTATCTTCCTATAAATTTTTTTTGAGTTCGTGTAATACCTTAAAAAATTTATGTTGGTTTGCAAAAAATAAACAAGCATGCAACTGCAAAACACTTTTATTCATCACGTATTTTTTTGGTTAAAAGAAAATAATGAATCAAACAGAAAAGAATTAATTGAAGGCTTGCAAAAATTATCTGCTGCAAAAACTATAAAAGAATTTCACATTGGGGTTCCTGCAAATACAAATCGTGATGTGATTGAAAACACATACAGCGTTTCATGGACACTCTTTTTTGATAATGATAAGGACCAGGAAAGTTACCAGGTTGATCTTATACACCTGGATTTCGTAAAAGAATGTTCGCATTTATGGAAGAAAGTAACAGTTTTTGATACTGTGAATGCATAATAAGTTTTATGATAAAGCTCATTTCCATTTTACCCATTTTAATTTTTTGTATGCAGATTTCAGACGCGCAAACAACCATCAATTTATATGATGGTAATGTGCCCAACAGCAAACCATACACAACACACGAATGGTGGGAACCGCAGGATAATGGCGATACTATTGTTTCGTTTACTTCCGAACCAACACTTAGCATTTTTTTGCCTGATAAAAAAAATGCAAACGGAACCGCTGTTGTTATTTGCCCCGGCGGCGGTTATTGGGTTACATCAATTGTAAAGGAAGGTTTTGCCGTGGCGAGAGAGTTTAATAAATGGGGAATTGCAGCATTCGTTTTAAAATATCGCATCCCGAATGATTCTGCAATGATCGATAAAGAAATTGGTCCATTGCAGGACGCACAACGTGCAATTCAATTAGTACGCATGCATGCAAAAGAATGGAATGTTGATGTAAGCAAAGTTGGCATTATGGGTTTTTCTGCAGGCGGCCATTTAGCTTCAACTGCATCTACGCATTTCAATCACAGTTATATTGCTAATCCAAACAATATTAATCTTCGTCCTGATTTTTCTGTTTTTATTTATCCTGTTATCAGTTTCCAGGATAGTATTGGCCATATTGGTTCACGTGATCAATTGATTGGAAAAAATCCTGCGCCGCCTGTTCGTGATTCTTTTTCAAATGAACTACAGGTAACAGCAGAAACACCACCAACATTTTTAGTGCATGCTACTGATGATGATGTGGTACCAGTAATGAATAGCGTGGTGTATTATGAAGCTTTAATTCATAATAAAGTACCTGCCGAAGTGCATATTTATAAAGCCGGGGGTCATGGATATGGAATGATTAATCCAACAACAAAAGACGCCTGGATGGAACGATGTAAAAATTGGATGCAAAGTATGGGGTGGCTAAATAAAAAATAGCAGTTATTAACAACCTTAATGCAAAAATTTATGCTGGAATAGGTTTTGCAAGAGAAGTTTTATAAAATAATGATAATGGGATTATTTAATAACGAAAACAAAGGGGAAGGTAAAGGCGGCGGCTTAAGGCAGGCATTTGAAACCGCAAAACCTGAATTAAATTTATCCGCAGATCAGGAGCAGCGCATAAAAGAAATTTTTAAGGGTTTTCGTGAAGAACGGCAAGATCTTAAAGCTGCAGGAAATGATAGTATGCGTAATGATCTCCAGGCTGCAAGACAAGAAAGAAGGCAAAAAGTAATGGCGGTTTTAAATGAGGAACAGAAAAAAATTCTGCAGGCTGCTCTTCAAAAATTGAGAGCAGCGTAAACAATATTTGCATTGCTAAACTAAAAATGCCGGCGATGAACCGGCATTTTATTTGTGTAACTATTTCTATTTAGTTACAATTAATGAAGTTGATTCATGATAATTATTTCCGTTTACAGATAACATATAAGTTCCGCTCTTCAGCATGCTTAAATCAAGACTGATATAATTTAAGTAATCGCCTTGCAAAGACTTTTGAATTAGTTGTTTTCCATTCATATCTGTAATCGATATTATCAAATTACCACTAAGCGATTTTGCAAGTTTAACAGTAGTTGATGCATGCGCAGGATTTGGATACAAAACAAAAGCGTTCTGTGTTCTCAATTTGTTTGCAGCTGCATTGTCAGCAATTACGTTGTTATCATTTGTATTTGTGAGTGAATTATTGCCGGGTAATTTATATACTGCAAAGCCGCCTCTTGATTTTCCTTCGTTCACATAAAAAGAACCGCCAATCAACAACACTTTATCAGCAATGTAACCAGTTCTTACTACCGCATTAGGTGATGGATCAAATGAAAGTAATGATGTACCTGCACTGCCTCTAACTGCTCCCATGTGGGCACGATCTGTACTATTTATCTGAGTGAAATTGCCGCCAATGTAAACAGTGTCTGATGAAGCTGCTATGCTATACACACTATTATTTGCACCTGGATTCCAGCTGTTAAGTGATCCTGAACCTGTATTAAATGAAGCCACATAATTACGGCTTGTTGAATTTGCTGTAGTAAATGGTCCGCCTGCATACAATGTATTTCCTGTAACCCATAAAGTATAAACATAACTGTTCATACCAGGGTTGAATGATGTTACATTTCCGTTAGTATTGTTTACTGCTGCAAGATAATTTCTTGTTACGTTTCCGTTAAGTGTTGTAAACTGTCCGCCAACAAAAATGGTTGAACCATTTACTGCTAAAGCATTAATTAGAGAATTGGCATTTGGATTCCACGATTGTAAAGCTGCGCTGGTGCTTAAAGCCGCAAGATTATTTCTTGTGGTTGATTTTACTGTATTAAACTGCCCTCCAACATACAAAATATCTGAAGCATCAAAACCCAACGTATATACAACACCTTGCGAACCGTTATTTTGTACAACGGGATCAAAATTTGATGATATACCTGTATTTACATTTACAGCGCCAAGACTTGTTCTTGTTACACCTGCAAGCTGGTTGTAATATCCGCCTATATAAACATTATTACCGTTTTGTGTTATTGCATATACTGCACCATTGCAACCCGGATTCCATGTCGTAACCAATCCTGTTGCTGAATCAATTTGTGCGATATTGCTCCTTGCAGCGCCTTTGCAAAAGCTAAAATCGCCACCAAATAAAACGGAAGAATTATTCTTTGTAATACATCTTACAATGTTATTTGCAGAAGGATTCCATGATTGTAAAGAAGCATTAGCGGCACTTACAGCAGCAACATTATTTCTTGGTGTGCCTTGTGCCATATCAAAGCTTCCGGCGAGATAAACATTGTTTGAATCAGCAGCAACAGCATTCAAATCAGCAGATGAAGGCGTCCCATTTTTTGAAAGCTGAGGATTCCATGTAAGCAGAGCGCCGGAACCTAAATTAAAGGCAGCGGCACCATCATGCTGAATGCCGGCAACATTATCAAACGGGCCTGCAATAAAAATTTTATTATAGTTGAGTGCGATACCATACACATAGGAATCGGGTGAAGGATTCCATGTGTTTGCATAACCTGTTGTTAAACTAAAAGCTGTAAGAAAATTGCGCGCATTGTATTTTTCATACTGAAAATTTCCACCCATTACCATATTATTATTGTTTAATGCAATAACACTTGGATATGTATTTAACTGCGGGTTCCATGGTTGCAGCGCTGCATTACTTTCTTTAAATTTAGCTACATAATTTCTTACGGTGCTGCCGGATTTATCAAAGTTACCACCAACATACACCATTGAATCATTTGCCGCCACTGCATAACAATCTGCGGAAGAAGATACATTATTCAAACTTAAATTAGCTGACCATGAGTTAAGCGCTCCATTGCTCAATTTAAATGAACAAGCTCCTGCTTTGCCAATACTATTCACATTATCGAAGCTGCCAACCACAAAAAGATTATTAGTGCTTTTTGCCATGTCATATACATAGGAATCAAATGTTGGATTAAGAGGCGTTGCAAGACCTGATGAATTTGTGAATAAAGCAAAGTAATTGCGATTAGCAAAATTGCTGTAATTGAAAGCACCGCCGTATAAGATGTTGGATCCGCTTATGTAAATAGAATACACAAAATAATCCGGAGATGGATTGGTATTGGTGATTGTGTTATTAGATGTTTTAAGTGCTGCAAAATCGTAACGTGCTTTTGATCCTGCCTTATCAAAATCGCCGCCAACATAAATAGTTGAAGAATTCGCGGCAATGCTTCTAACAGTTACGCTGCTTGCCGAACCATTTTTTGTAAGTTGAAAATCTGTATTATCAAGAACGCCTGTTTTACTGTTATATGATGCAAAGCCTGAACGGTTTTGCGCATCTGCAATATAAAATGAGCCGCCTATATAAATTGAAGTGCCGATACTTAAAATATCATACACATACGAATTTAAATTGGGCGCCCATGCTGCATAACTGCCTGTAGAATATTTTACAATGGATGCATAGTTGCGAACAGCTTCCTGGAGTGCCGTAAAATATCCGCCTATGAATATATTCGAGCCGTCGATGCTTATTGAAAAAACATAACTGTTTGCAGACGGATTCCAATTTTGTAAAGTGTTATTTGAAACATTTGTGGCAGCGATGTAGTTGCGGGCAACTCCGCCAACGGTTGTAAAACTGCCGCCATAGTATAAGATATTCCCACTTTTATTTAACGAATAAACAGTACTGTTAAGATTTGCATCGAACGATGTAACAGCGCCTGAAGAAATAGTAACTGCACCAACATAGTTACGTGTGGTGCCGCCAAGCACTGTAAAACTGCCACCTGCATAACAAGTACTTCCATCAACATATAATTTATAAACAGTGTTGTTGGCTGTAGCCCAGTTTACTGCCGCACCATTTGAATTATTTAGTTTAGCAAGATAATTTCTGCTTATGCCGCCAATAGTTGTAAAGCTTCCTCCTGCAAGAATATTATTGCCTGAAATGTCTACGGTTTCAACGTTGCTGTTTGCATCCGGATTCCAGGTTGCATCAAGATTTCCGTTTGCATCAAACTTTGCCAAACGGTCTCTTGTTATTGAACCATTTACCTGTGTAAAATAGCCGCCCGCATAAATACTTGTTCCATCAAATGCCAGTGAGGTTACATAATTATTTAAAGAGCTATTCCATGTTTTATTACTGCCAGGATTAGCAGTGCCGATAGCGGAAATATATTGCCTTGAAGCACCATTGCATGTAGTAAATAATCCGCCAATATATAAGGTATTGCCTGACAGAATGATTGAACGGACTTCGCCGTTTAATGCGGGTGCCCATGCAGTAACAACCTGGTAAGATGAATTAAGATGTGCAAGATAAGGTTGGCTTACACCTCCGATTTGGGTGAATGCGCCACCAACATAATATCCTCCGCTGCCATCAGATACTACGCTTCTTATCATTCCATTTGTAACTGGAAAGTTTATATCAGGTATAACTGATGAAGTTGAAACTTTAGCCGAATTGGTTGTATAGTAAGCAGAATGCGTATAAGCACCGCCGGCAAGAATAGAATCGCCTTTTAAGTTCAATTTATATACTGTATTATCAAAACCAACAAAGCCGCCTAAGATTTTTGCTGAACTTTTTGAAATGACACCAAAGCGATAAGCCGTTTTACCTCCAATATTTGTAAAGCTGCCTGCGGCCACAACCACAGTATCCTTTACAACTAATGAATTTACTATATTATTTGCGTTTGGATCCCACGAAGCTAATACACCAGTTGATGAATTTACAGCAGCAAGATAATTCCTGGTAGTACTATTGATAGAGGTAAAGTAGCCGCCTATGTAAAGCTTGCTTCCGTCTTTAACTATTGTTGAAATGATACTATTACTTGCAACATTAAATGTTGCATCAACTGATTTATCAGATAAAATATGCGCTATATAAGATTTACTTACGCCACCAATTTGAGTAAAACTTCCTGATACAAACCATCCTGAGCCTCCATCAGAAATAATACAACGAATATCACCATTTGCATTTGGCATATTTTGGTCCGGAATATCCGAATTAACAGGTATGCTTGCCAAATAATCTGTACGAAAACCAAGTTTACTGAACTGACCACCTGCAAAAACAGAATCTCCGTTGGTAAGTAATTTATAAACCGCATTATTCGCATTTACTGCTCCGTCTAACAAATTTCCATTAGTTGCGTTTACACGGGCAAGATAAGTGCGAAGTTTTCCCCCGTTTACGGTGGTAAACTGACCTGCAAGATAGATAGCTGTATCACCAACCGAAGCCAGTGAATATACCGTTGAATTCAAATCCGGGTTCCATGTTTGTATTGCGCCCGTATTAGCATTCACTGCAGCCGCATAATTTTTGCTTGATCCGTTTACAGTTGTAAAGCTGCCTCCTATATAAAGTTTGTTGCCAATTTTGATAATCGTTCTTACACCTCCGTTACAATCCGCAGTAAAGGATGCATCTACTGTTTTGGATGAAGTAATATGTGCCATATACGATTTGTTTACACCGCCTATTTGTGTAAAATCGCCGCCCACAAACCAGCCATTATTTCCATCGGGTATTACAGTGCGAACAATACCATTTGCAGCAGGGAAATCTGTATCCGGGTTATCGTTGGTTTGTGTTAAAGAAGAAATGTAACTTGTTTGAAAACCTGTTTGTGAAAATGAACCACCTAACAAAACGGTGTCGCCCTTTGCCTGGATAGCGTAAACTGCATTATTTACAGTGGCATAACCATTCTTTGCATTACCGTTGTTTTTATCAAGTACGGCAAAATATGGCTTGCTTTTGCCACCAATTGTTGTAAAACTTCCACCTGCATATACATTAGTGTTATCAGCATATATTGCGTACACCTGGTTATTGGCCGAAGGATTAAAAGATAATACAGCACCCGATGTTGCATCTACTGCGGCTATATAGTTTCTTGGCGTACTGTTCACCGTTGAAAAGTAACCACCGAAATAAAGTGTTGTTCCCTTTTTAAAGATAGTATAAACATATCCGCCTCCCAGGTTCGCAGTAAAGGCAGGATCTATTTTTTTGTTAGATAAAATATGTACCAATGAGTTAACGGCATTTCCATCATAAGTATTGAAAGTGCCGCCAACATACCAGCCACCACTTCCATCAGCAACAACACATCGCACCGAACCATTGAATACGGGAAAATCCATATCAGGAAAATCTTTAGATGTAGTGGTGAGTGCTGCTGAACCAGTCATTAATCCAACATAGCTGAATTGCCCGCCCACATAATATTTTCCTGCATTTTTATAAACAGAGTAGACCGTACCATCCGTAGAGCTCATGTTTTTGACTAATGTTTGTGCATTAGCACAGGTGAATGTCATAAACAGTGTAAGACAAAAGAGTAATTTTTGTTTCATATATTAAGCGGTTTTATTTTGATTTTTTGATGAATAGCAGTTACATAATGCAAAAATATTTGTGAGTGCATCCGCCATAAAAAAGAATTAGCAAGCGGTGCATATAGATTATTAAACGTAATTTATATAGCCAGGCAAATAATTACCTGGATGTTTTTTGGGAGAATACTTAAAAGTGGTTAGTGAGTTTCCAGTTTAATGCATTGAATTTATGCATTATTGATCAATATTGGTTAAAGTTTTTACTTTTCTTACTTTGACCGGTTTTTTGTCTTTTGCAAATAATACGCCTGTAACAATAACTGTATCGCCTTCTGCAACACCTTTGGTAATTTCAACATCACTTTGCAGGCGAACTCCTGTAGTTACATCTGTAAATTGGGCTTTCCCATCTTTTACAAGGATTAGTTGCTTATTAATATCACTTGGAATTATGCAGTTAGTAGGAACGAGTATGCCTTGTTTTGTTCCTTGCGAAATCATCACTTTAACAAAAGCTCCCGGGTTAGCCTTTGCATTATCTTCAAGTAAAGCACGGGCTTTTAAATTTCGTGTGGCCGTATTTGCTTGCGGCTCTACTGCAACAATATCAGCAGTATGTTTCAGCGTATCAGCGCTTGCATCCGGTATAATCTGTACAGTTAAACCTGTTTTTACAAAATCACCATAACCTTCAGGAACTGTGAAATCAATTTTTAAATTATTTACCTGCTGCATTGTGGCAATTACGTCTGTATTGCTTACATAAGCGCCAATGCTTACCTGGCGCAAGCCAACAACACCATCAAAAGGAGCACGGATGACAGTTTTATCAATTAATGCCTGGGTATAATTTATATCGGCCTGTGTGCTGATTACCGTGTTTACGGCAGCATCATAATCTGCCTGGTTTACGCCCTGCACAGCCAGTAAAGGTTTTAAACGATCAACATAACTTTGAGCTAATTTTAATGCGGCTTTACTTTTATTTAAATTCGCAACAAGGTCTTCATCATTTATACGTGCGATAACAGTTCCCTTTTTTACAAACTTCCCTTCGGGTACGCTTAGGTATGTTATTCTTCCTGACGCTTCAGGATGTAATTCAACATACTCATTGGCAACCACAGTTCCGTTTGCTTCAATTGTATTCGAAATTGTTTGCGGTTGAGCAACGATCACATCAACAATAGGTGGTGGTGAATTTTGTGGTTCCTTATTTTTTTCCTTTGAATGACAGGAAAAAAGCAATAACAATAAAAATGTATAGCTGTGTTTTATGTTGATGCATTTTTGAACTGTTTTCATACAAAGGGGCAAAGATATAAATACAAAAACGCTAAGTCTTGCTTCGTGCTAAAACTTAGCGTTTTTCTTTGTAATAAAATGAAAGTTTATTCTGCTTCAGCTACTACTTCTTTCACTTCTGGTATCATACGCTTCATCATGCCTTCAATTCCTGCCTTTAATGTAACCATTGATGAAGGGCACCCGCTGCAACTTCCCTGCAACATTAAATTAACAGTGCCTTCATCATAACTTTTAAATTGTATAGCACCGCCATCCATTTCAACTGCAGGACGAACATAATTATCCAATAATTCTTTAATTCGCTTTACAACATCAGTATCATCACTTAAAATTATATTACCCGTTTCCTGTTTTACCTTGGCCACTTCATCTTCATTAATGATCGGTCCGCCATTCTCAAGATAATCCTTCAAAAATTGTTTTACTGATGGAATTACATCCTGCCAATCTTCCGTATCGGGCGTTTTGGTAAGCGTAACAAAATTGCTGGCAATAAAAACGCTTTTTATAAAAGGAAAGCTAAACAATTCCTTAGCCAAAGGGCTTGGTGCTGCCTGGCTTTCATCTTGAAAATCTATGCTTTTGCCGGGGTATAATAATTTATTTGCAACAAACTTCATTGTCTCAGGGTTTGGTGTCATTTCAGTATAAATACTTATAATAGGATTACCTGTTTTTATCATATCGTCAACATTTAAAAGGCGAAATTACAAAAGATTGAAAGTAGTACCATAGAATTTGCAAAACGAGTGAGATTTAAGATTTATATAAAAAAATTCCCCGCTTTGGAGGAATATTTTTAGGCTATAAGCTTTATAAGTTTCTTTATTTAGCTTGCCGCAGCAAGGTTGGAATCTTTCATTTCAGGTTGCCAGTCATCAACCAATTGATTAATCATTGATTCCTGCCAATCTCCAAGTGCAAATTGTTTTAACACAAATCCCTTTTGTTCATCTTTTAAAGTAATATACTGTTCTCTGTCGGCTTTCATTTTGTACCAAACGGAACTGCGTTGAAGCCTGAATGACTTTTTATCACCAATGTATTCTTTCACTTCATTTTTATCCAAATAAGTAATTTTCAATTTTTCATCAGGCAATTCTTCGATATCAGTAATATATATCCGCCCCCAATATAGTCTTTCCACAAAATAAAGTGAGAACAAAAGCAAGCCTGCAACCAATGTCCAGGGAGATTCTGTTCCAAGGTAACCAATAGCAATAACAAACGTGGCAAATATTACGGGGCCAACAAGTGTAGGCTTGATGCGTTGCATGTATGTTTTCCCGTTTACATGAACGAGAATTTCGTTGCGCATAGAAGTGATTTTTGTTAATTAATAAGAATTGTACAATTGCTCAATTTCTACATATCCGTACGATGTATAGGTTAAAAAGTTTACCGTAATAAATTTTTGATAAACTCTTTTTGTTATACGAGTGCTTTTTGCCGGTGAAAGTTACATATTATCTGCAGAATAAAAAAGTGGGAGAATGATGGGTCTCGAACCCACGGCCTTCAGTGCCACAAACTGACGCTCTAACCAACTGAGCTACACTCTCCATGAAATATTGCGCATGCAAAAATAATCGAATTCGCCTTTCATACAAAGCTTTTAAGCTGTTTCCCTTAATAATTGTTCAGGTCTTGTTAATTCATATAATAAAAAAAATGGCATCTTTTTTTTAATTTATTTTTGAAAGCGCTTATGCAAATAAAAATTTCTAAAATTATGTTGAGAAGAACTGTGTTACCGGCTGTGCTGGTTATTTTGTTGGGCATTACACTTTGGGCTTTTAAAAGAAACGATAAAAATGGTGACTCAAAAGAGCAAATGTTGCTGAGCGCCATCGGCTCTATTTTAGAACAAAAACATTATGCTCCTAAAACGATTGATGATAATTTTTCAAAGCAGGTATTTAAAAAATATCTTGAGGAGCTCAATCCCGATAAAGATATTATGCTGCAAAGCGATATTAATTATCTTAAAAAATATGAGCTAACACTTGATGATGAAATACATGGATCCCCTTTAACTTATTATAGTGATGCAGGTTCTATTTATTTAAAAAGAGTTGACGAGGTAATGCAGTTGTATAAAGATATTCTTTCAAAACCTTTCGACTTTACCGTTAATGAGGAAATAAATCTTGACGATGATAAAGCTGATTTTCCTGCAGATGAAGCGGCACGCAAAGAAAGATGGCGTAAACGTTTAAAATACCTTACACTCGATCAATACAGTGATCTTTTACAACAGCGCAGTAATCAAACAAAAGACACTGCAATTTCTAACAAAACAGATGCTCAACTGGAGCAAATGGCAAGAACAAAAGTGCAGACAATTTTAGACAGGAGTTTCAATCGCCAAAAGCTAATATTCAATAACCAGGAACAGTTTAACACCTATGTAAATGTAGTTACTGACCTCATGGATCCTCATACAGAATATTTTCCGCCTGTTGAAAGCCGTTCTTTTGAAGAAGACCTGAGCGGTCGTTTTTATGGTATTGGTGCACAATTAAAAGATGACGATGGTGCCATTAAGATAGCCAGTTTGATTACCGGGAGCCCTGCGTGGAAAAGCCAAAAAATACAGGTAAATGATGAAATTATTAAAGTAGCACAAGGCAGCACAGAACCGGTTGATGTGAGAGGTTATGCTGTAACAGATGTTGTAAAATTAATTCGTGGTAATAAAGGCACTGAAGTACGTATTACATTCAAGAAAGCAGACGGTTCTACCGAAGTTGTACCTATAATAAGAGATGAAATTGTACAGGATGAGCAGTTTGCAAGAAGCGCTGTGATCAATCAGCCAAACGGCAAGATTGGTTATATTTATCTTCCTGAATTTTATGCTGATTTTGAAAGACAGGACGGTAATCGCTGCTCACAGGATGTTGCCAGCGAAATCATCAAACTTAAAAAAGAAAATGTACAAGGAATAATTCTTGACCTGCGCAATAATGGTGGTGGTTCTTTACCTGAGGTTGTAAATATGGTGGGGCTATTTATTAAGTCTGGGCCGGTGGTGCAGGTAAGAGATCGCAATGGCAAGCCTGCTATTTTAAGCGATAATGATACTTCTGTTTTATATAATGGCCCGCTTGCAGTTATGGTAAATGAATTTAGTGCATCTGCATCAGAAATTTTTGCCGCGGCAATTCAAGATTATAAGCGCGGAATAATTGTAGGTTCAGATACATACGGAAAAGGAACTGTTCAACGCACATTACCTCTTGGTAAAACATTGGATATTTTTAGTGGACAAACTGAATATGGTACATTGAAACTTACATTTGAAAAGTTCTATCGCATTAACGGAGGTTCAACACAACTAAAAGGTGTAACTCCTGATGTTGCTCTGCCTGATCCATATGATTATTTAAAATTGCGGGAAAAAGATCAGCCTTCGGCATTGCCGTGGGATCAGTTGCAAAAAGCAAACTATGCTGAATTTAATTCCGGTATAAACTGGAACACTGTTGAAACAGAAGCAAAAGGCCGCATTCAATCCAATTTCTCTTTTAATGCACTTATTAAAAATGAAGAATGGCTTAAAGACAATGCTGATAAGAAATACAGCCTTAACCTGCAGGAATATCAAAAAGAACAGGCGCAGCTTAGAAAAACCGTTAAGCAGGATGATAGTTTATCCCGTTTAACAACTCCGATGGACATTCAGCCTGTTACAGAAGATCGTTCAAAATATTATGGTAATGCAGATAGTGCAAAGGGGCTTCGTTATCAAAAATGGCTTAGCGATATTCAGAAAGATATTTATATAAATGAAACAGTAAACGTAGTACAGGATATAAATAAAGCGCATTAATTTTTGCTTTGCAACAAAGGGCTTCCTGAATAAGGTTGCCCTTTTTATTTGTATTAATTTGAAGAACAGTTTTTAAAATTGCATTAGAAAGTTTTGTTGTGATGGAAGAAAAAAGAGAAAAAAAATGGTTTGCGATTTACACTAAACCACGATGGGAAAAAAAAGTAAATGCGAAACTTATAGAAAAAGGAATTGAAAGCTGGTGCCCTGTTCAAAAAAAAGAAAGCCAGTGGAGTGACCGGCGCAAAATAATTGATGACCCGCTTTTTAAATCTTATGTATTTGTGCATATAGCAAACGAAGATGAAAGATTAAAAGTGCTGCGAACAGATGGCGTGATTCAATTTATACACTATCTAAAAAAACCGGCGGTGATACGGGATGAAGAAATTGAATTGATACGCTCTTATCTTCTTGAAAAAAATGTAAATATCACGGTAGAAAATTTGCGCCAGTTTAGTGAGAATAATAAAGTGGTGATACGCAAAGGTGTGTTTATGGATGCTGAAGGTACTGTAATTAAAGGCGGTAATAAAAAAGTGTACGTACGGCTTGAAAGTTTAGAACAGCTAATGATTGTTGAATTTCCTGCCGAACATCTTAGTCATAAAACCGTTAATTAATTTATTACTCAAGTCCTTATTTTTACCACATGTTTTCATTCTTTGGTTCAAAAAAAGCTACACCTGATCTTTCTTTCATCGCAGCAGATATGCATTCGCATTTATTACCTGCATTGGATGATGGTTTGCAAAGTATTGATGATGCAATAAACTTTATAAAAGAGTTAAAGGAATTAGGTTATCAAAAATTAATTTGCACGCCGCATATATTGTCCGATGTATATCCAAATTCACCTGAAACAATTTTGCCAAAGCTTGAGTTGGTGCGAAATGCTTTAAAGGAAAACAATATTGATATGCAGGTTGAAGCTGCTGCAGAATATATGGTTGACCTTGATTTTGAAAATTACATGAATGAAGGCAAGCAGTTGCTTACGTTTGGCAAAAACTTAATTCTTATTGAGATGTCATATGCTGCAGCTTCCAACAATATTGAAAATGTAATTTTTCAATTAAAATTGAAAGGTTTGCAACCTGTATTAGCGCATCCCGAGCGATACAATTATTATTTTGGTAATCTCCAGGTGTTTCAGCGTTTTATTGATCTTGGATGTTACCTGCAAATTAATATTTTATCGTTGCTGGGTTATTACGGTGATGCTGCAAAAAACACTGCGCAAAATCTGCTTAAAAAAAATATGGTTACATTGGTTGGAACAGATATGCATCACGAAAATCATTTGAACGGATTGATTGACCTTGCTTCAAAAAAAAGTTTTTATAAGCTGTTTGAAAATGTGCAGATAAGAAATCAAGAGTTGCTGTTGTAACGAACGAATTTTAATTATTAAATTTCTTCATTCTCTTTAGGGTGCGGGCATAAGCTTTGCAATTCTTCCATCTTTACCAGCCAAAAAAACGGTATTTCCTTTTTTTGCTTTTGCGCACACATTAAAACTTTCATCAGAAATCAGTTTCCAGTTCAGGCCACTGTCATTTGAAATATCAACTCCTGTTAAACCGCAACAAATAAGCGAACCTTCAGTAATAAAAGCAACACAGCTTCTGTAACCATGCGGATATGTTTGCGGTAATAAAAAATTAATTTGCCTTCCATTGTAAGTAAACAGAACACAATTTTTCTCTGTTGATGAATCATGTAAAAAGTCTCCGCCCACAATCACGCCTTTTTGTTTTGAATTTATGTCAATCGAATTTGCGCCGGTTGTTTCTTTCCCCTGAACGATATTCAAATTATATAAACTATCATCAAAAAATAATCTTGATTTTGTTCCACCGGTCACAAAAAACAAACTGGCGAGATTATATTTTTTATTCAATGCAACTTTAAGATTAGTTCCACTTGCTGCAAAGCAGGCTTCGCCATTTTCAACAGCTAAATTTTTAATTGATTCTTTCTTCCAACTTTCACCATTGAAGCTTGACGATGCCAAAAACATTTTGCTATTAATCGGATCTCCAATCACAAAACCATTATCCATCGCGTCTAAAAACATTCCCGGCGTATCATCATAAAAAACCTTGCTCCATGTTTCACCGCCATCTTTTGTTTTTAAAATAACTGCCGGCGTATCAACCGCCATAATCAAAGCAGTATTTGCATCAAATGCTTCAATATCGCGGAAGTCTCTTTGTTCATAACCCTTCACTGTTATCCATTCAAAATCTTTTCCGCCATTTATGCTTCTTGCAACTTGCCCGTCGCTTCCGCTTGCCCAAATAATATTATCATTCATAACACTTAAACCACGCAGTGAAATTTTGTTGTGAGAAGTAAGAATTTTTATTTGCTGCGCATTTGTTAGCAAGTGAAGTAAGATGTATGAAATAAGAAGTAAGATTCGTTTCATATTTAAGTTATAAACAGAACGTGAAATAAAAAGTCAAAATTAAAAATTCAAAAAAGATATTTTGCACACCAACGTTTATATTTTGAATTTTGACTTTTAATTTTTGAATTGATTTATGCCTGAATTCAATTTTGATTACACAGAAGAAAGTATTCGCAGCCTGGATTGGCGTGAGCATATTCGTTTGCGACCCGGAATGTACATTGGAAAACTGGGTGACGGTTCATCGCCGGATGATGGTATTTATGTGCTGCTGAAAGAAGTGATTGATAACTGCATTGATGAGCACACAATGGGTTATGGAAAGCATGTTGATATTACGATTGAAGGCAAAACGGTAACTGTGCGTGATTATGGCCGCGGCATTCCGCTGGGAAAAGTGGTTGATGTTGTAAGTAAAATAAATACCGGTGCGAAGTACGACAGCAAAGCATTTCAAAAAAGTGTTGGTTTGAATGGTGTGGGTACAAAAGCGGTGAATGCGTTAAGCAATTATTTTAAGGTTGATAGTTTTCGCGAAGGCAAAGTGAAGACTGCTGAATTTGAAAAAGGTGTTTTAATTAAAGAATATAAAGAAGCCAAAAGCAATGAAGAAAACGGAACGCTGATAACATTTATTCCTGATGATGGTGTATTTAAAAACTTTCATTTCATACATGAATATTTAGATAATCAACTTTGGAATTATTGCTATTTGAATGCAGGCCTTGTTCTTAATTTAAATGGCAAACGTTATGTAAGTAAGAATGGTTTGTTGGATCTGCTTACACGCAAAACCAATCCTGATGAATTGCGTTATCCCGTTATTCATTTGCAGGGAGAAGATATTGAAGTTGCATTGTCGCACAACAATGATTATGGTGAAGATATTTTTTCGTTTGTGAACGGCCAGTACACAACACAAGGCGGAACGCACCAGCAGGCTTTTCGCGAAGCGTATGTAAAAACCATCCGTGATTTTTTTAAGAAGGACTATGAAGCGGCAGATATAAGGCAAAGTATTGTTGCTGCTATTTCTGTGCGTGTGCAGGAACCTGTTTTTGAAAGCCAGACAAAAACGAAACTGGGTTCGCAAACAGTATTTGAAGGCGGGCCGAGCATGAAGATTTTTGTGCAGGATTTTTTATCAAAAGAATTAGATAATTACCTGCATAGAAATCCGCAAACGGCAGATGCAATTAAAAAACGTATTGAACAAAGTGAACGTGAGCGAAAAGAATTGGCAGGTATTAAGAAGTTGGCGAATGAACGTGCTAAAAAAGCAAACCTTCACAATAAAAAATTACGCGATTGTCATGTGCATTTGAATGATGAACCACCTGCAAAAAATAAAGAGGCATTCATCGCGCAGCAAAATAATTCAACCATATTTATAACAGAAGGTGATAGCGCAAGCGGCTCAATAACCAAAGCACGCAATGTTGAGATACAGGCTGTGTTTAGCTTACGTGGAAAGCCTTTGAATTGTTATGGTTTAACAAAGAAGATTGTGTATGAGAATGAAGAGTTCAATTTGTTACAACATGCATTGAATATCGAGGAAGGATTGGAAGGTTTGCGTTACAACAATATTGTTATTGCAACTGATGCTGATGTTGACGGTATGCATATTCGTTTGCTCATCATGACTTTCTTTTTACAATTTTTTCCTGATCTTGTTAAACGTGGTCATGTGCATATTTTAGAAACGCCGTTGTTTCGTGTTCGCGACAAAAAAGAAACAATTTATTGTTATGATGAAACAGAGAAACAGGCAGCCATAAAAAAGCTTGGAAACAAACCGGAGATTACCCGCTTTAAAGGATTGGGCGAAATATCGCCTCAAGAATTTGAAAGATTTATTGCAGAAGATATGCGCCTGCAACCTGTAATTCTTGAGCAAGGCGAACACATTCAGCAATTACTTGAATATTATATGGGCAAAAACACGCAACAGCGCCAGGAATTTATTATTGATAATTTAAGAGTAGAGTTGGATTTAGTGGAAGAGTAATTAAACTTACTTATCAATAACAAATTGAATGTTTACCCGAACTTTAAATTTATTATTGATTACACTGACAGTATATAGGCCTTGCTGCCACAATGAATTAATAGGAATCGTATAAGTTTGAGTGGCGCCATTGCTTTCTAACTGTTTTGCTAAAACTTTTTGGCCTGCTTCATTGTAAATATAAATATCATAAACGCCATTAGGTGTGTTATGAAATTGTAGTTGGATTTCATTTCCGGCTACAGGATTAGGATAAATACTTATGCTGCCATTATCATTAATATTTTTATTTGCGGTATAATTTGACAATAGATTTTTTGCCACCGATGGAGTAAACACAATCATAAATCGATTGCGATAACTATTAGTGTCGGTGTTAGATGTAAAGTCATAAAACAACGTGTCGTTAAACTTTAGTTTTGTTTCGGTATTAAGGTATTTATCAACCAGCCATGCATTCTTCATGCTTTGCGGTAATTTTTGCGAATAGATCTGCAATCTATAAGCAGTGTTTTGAAAAAGGTATAAGCGATAAAAAAGCGTATCATTATTTTGGGGAACAGGGCGGAATTCTATAGCCAGCGCTTTCTCGTCTCTTATCAAAGACATATTTTCTTCAGGATTGTACAGTTTTTCCGCATCAAACTCGTCAACCAATGGTGAATAGTTTGAATTAAACTGAACTGTTGTTGCATCTTCTAATATCAGGCTGTCTTGAGACGGCCGGAATAAATTTACATGCATTTCAGATTTTGGATCAGTTTTTCCAAACACATTAAACTGCTCTGCAACTTTATCTGTTTCATGAAAAGTAACTTTTGCCGAAGGCCTGGAAATTTGTATTAAAAAAGCTCCACCGCTTTGCAAAATTTTTGCCTCACTACTGTTTGCATAGCTGTCTGCATCTGTAATGCTTCCATTATCATACACTACGTACCCACCATTTGAACTTATTTTAGGATCCCATAGCCAGAATTTATATCCCCCCGAAATATTAGTTGCGCTATCAAGGGTTTTAGTTAAATCAATTGGTGAAACGTAAGGATTTCCCAAGAACACAAAGTCATTTACATTTCCTGACAATCTTTTAGAAATGTCGCCCATATATAATGTACCTGCAACTCTTAACCGTGTACTATCCGGTACTGCAGATGTACCTTGCGCTAAGTTTATAGCGCGGCTTCCACGTATAAAAATCAAATAAGCCGGATAATTATTTATTAATGTAGAAATAGTTGGCGTAGCTGTTGAAGACCATGAAGTATTTGTTTGATCCCATGTCTTTAAAGAAGGATTTGCTGTAATGTTCAAATCAAAGCCTTTTAAGGTGTCGTTATCGCCGGTAATATGTGTTCCATAACCCGGATGCGGGTTAAGGTTGCTTGCATAGTTTAAAGATGGGTCCGTATTGTTCACGCCTTCCTGCCATGCAGTTCGTAAATGCAACGTATCATTTATTACCGGTATCGATAAAAGTCTCCATGCTCTTCTCGCAGGTATAAATCTTTCCACTTGTACTATGCCTTTTAAGTACCCGCCATTGGCAGCGCCCTGGTTAACTCTTGCAGTTCCGGTTGAATAAGATTTAAAAACAAGCGTATCATTTGTTTTTAAAACACCATTAGCAGGTGTATAAGTTCCAAGTAGATTCAACTTGTTTGCAACGATAACGGTTTCTGAATTACGGTTAACAGTAATATTATTTAAAACATTGGTTTGCCCGTCTTTCGATTCATCAAAATACAAAGTGCCGAATGCTCCGCTGCCATTAATAATTAAATTAGAGTTTGCCGATCCTTTTATTAAACCAGCACCTTTAATGCTTCCTTGTAATTTGAGTGTATGATTGTTTATAGAAAGTATGCTGTTTGAAAAAATTTGCAATGTTCCCGGTATGCCCCGATTACCTTGTAAAACTACTGTGGTTGAATTTGAGATAATAATATTTTCTGCAACACCAATTCCAGCCGCAACATTGCTTGTTACCCATTCCTCGCCTGTTTTTGTTATCGTTCCTGTATTATAATACAATTTAGATGTGTCGCTATATGCAGGAGGATTATTTATTACAGAACCATTAGCGTTTATTTTCAACTCACCCTCAATTGTGCAAGACTTACCTAAATCAACATTTCCATTTATAAACACATTATTAAAACTCACAGTACCATTTACGGTACCTTTTCCGGCAAACTTAACTGTGCCTGCCCCCGCATCAAATACGCCATTGTTATTAAAGGCGCCGGCATTATCAATAGTAAGAATAACATTGCCGGTCATTTTTAAGCTTGCACCAGCGTTTATTGTTATGGAAGCAGCAAATGCATTTGCACCTGAAATAACAGGATAGTTGGTTAATCCCTCTGGAATTATAACCTTACTGTTAGTGCCGGGAATAGTTTTTGGCAACCAGTTATTTGAATTATTCCAATTTGTGTTAACATTACCTGTCCATGTACTTGTTTGTGCGTTCAATGCCAATGACATGCAAAAAAGAGATGCGAGCAGCAAAGCAGATTTTTTTTGATTGCAAATCTTTTTAAGTAAAAACATAAAGCATTTTTTAAAAAGAAGCCCCTGTTTCACTAAATAATAATAAAGATTGAATTTAGTTAAATCAGTATAAGTAAAATTACGGCAGGATTTATCGTTCTTAAAAATTAATTACTGCAATACTTTTAATGTTAGAATGTTTAAAATATTATCATTGCACGAATACAGCAGATACATTTTGTTTACATCTACAGGAAATTAATAACTTGAAATTTAAAAATATAACCGATGATACACATCGTTTTTCAGCAATCAGATGTTGATACTTTAAAAGAAGCAATTGCGTTAGATGCAGCGCTGGAAGGCGAAATCATTGAGATTAAAGATGAGCTTGCTGTTGGGCCAATTGCTGATATTTATGAAACAGAAGGCTACCAAACAAGAAAAGATTGGTGGAAAAAAGTTTTGGAAAATTCGCCGTACACTGAGCAGTTGGATATTATTGATGATAAGCTTACTGTTCATCAATTGAAACAAAGTCTTGAAGGAAATTTTGATGAACAAGCCTGGATATGGATGGCGCCAAATCAACATGATGTTTGCGGATATTATTGGCTCATCAATCAATTAAAAGATTATGAAGGCCGCATCTATATTCTATCATTAAATAATTTGCCATTCATTAATGACAAAGGCAATATTTTTTATCCGCGAGATTTGTTTGAAATTCCGCCAAAGGAATTCATCAAAGCAAAAAAATTAGCAAGACCTGTAACCATTAGCGAGTTTGAATTAGATGGTGATGAATGGAAAAAATTATGCAGTGAAAATGGTATTGTAAGAATTTTAGAAGGTGGAAAAAAAATTAATAGTAAAGACGCATCTTATTATGATGATGATATAATGGCTGCGATAACAAAAGAGCCGCAGAAACTTCATAAAATATTCGGCACGTTATTCAGCAAAATGAAATTACATACAGGCGATGTATTTTTAGTGTGGCGCATGAAAGAATTGATCAATGATGGAAAAATAGAATTGCAGGGCGATTGGAATAATGGATGGAAAGATATTGTGTTGAAAAAACCGGCCACAACTGAAGAAGAAAAAACTGAATTAGATATAACTGTTTAAACATGAAACAACTTATTCAACTGGAAGAAGCGGCAATGTTTTTATTTGCTGCTTTTTTGTTTTCCAAATTATCATTTGCATGGTGGTGGTTTCCCGTGCTTATATTAACGCCTGACATTGGCATGCTGGGTTATGTTGCAGGTAATAAAGTTGGTGCAATAACTTATAATTTATTTCATCACAAAGCAATTGCATTGATTATTTATGTCGCTGGATTGTATGTTGGAAATCAAGTGCTGCAATTGATTGGACTTATCTTGTTTGCGCATTCGAGCATGGATAGATTTTTTGGATATGGTTTGAAATATTTTTCAGGTTTTCAGCATACACATTTAGGGGAAATTGGCAAGGATGCAAAGTATGCAAAAAACGTTTGATAATTTATCATGTATTTAAAGCAGGAAACAGCTAAACTGAAACAAGAATTCTGGACAGCTTTTGGGCAGTATATGTCTCCCATTCTTTCTGCTGAAGGTGGACATATAAACTGGATCAATTATAAAACAGGAGAAAAAGATATATTCTTTAGAATAAATGCGGATAACAAAATTGCTCTTATTGCTATAGAAATTACACATAAAGATGAAGCATTGCAGGAATTATATTTTAATCAATTTGAGCAATTGAAAACCCTGCTTCAATCAACAATGGGCGAAGAATGGAAATGGATTTTGCATACGCATGATAGCAATGGCAAAACTATCAGCCGCATTTATGCAAGTATTGAAAACGTAAATATTTTTAATAAAGAAGATTGGCCAAAACTTATTTCGTTTTTTAAACCACGCTTAATTGCACTCGATGAATTCTGGATTAATGCAAAACAAATTTTTGAAGCATTGAGGTAGACTTCACGGGCGGGCTGTATTTTTATAAAAAGGGTTTTGTTTTTGTGTGTTTACAGAGTTGTACTCATATGCCGGGTAACTGCTTCTTTCAAAGCCAAAACTGCCGGAGATAGAAAAAGTATTGGCATTATTTACATACATCAATCCAATATTTGCTGATGTATATGCGCTAAAACTATTTGCTTTATAAAAATTACCTGGTTGATTGAATTTAGAACTATTCGTATTCAAAAAAGTATTATTAAAATTGACATAAGCAGGCGCCGCTGTTATTGATGCAAAAGCGTATAAATTATTATTTAAAGCACGATTTAATTGCAAACTTAACGGTGCAGAAAAGTAACTTGAATGACCGCCTTTATAAAACACAAATCCGGTAGATATACCGGCGTAAGTACCAAGGCTCCATTTGCTGATGCTGTCTTTTGAATGAGTAAAACCAAACACAGGATGCTGCTCATAATTTATTGTACCAAAAGGTTGGTATACTTGCGCACTTAACGCCTTAGCAATAGTCATTATTAAACAAACAACAAACAAACGCATGCTTAAAATTTATTCAACCGAAGTTAATAACAAATGTTTGAATCATTTTTTTCTTCCTCACTAATACAAAGTGAAATTTGCAAATCGAAAATTGAAATAATATAATTTGCCGCCTTTCATACGGCGATTCAAATGATTAATTGAAATGGCTGACAATAAAAATATAACGGTGAACGAATCTGGTGTACAGGGACAGTACAAAAACTGGTTTTTAGATTATGCATCGTACGTGATCCTGGAACGCGCAGTGCCCGCTGTTGAAGATGGACTGAAACCGGTGCAGCGCCGCATTTTGCATGCAATGAAGGAAATGGATGACGGGAGATTTAATAAAGTGGCCAACATTATTGGTCAAAGCATGCAATATCATCCGCATGGTGATGCAAGTATTGGTGATGCCTTGGTGAACATGGGTCAGAAAGATTTGTTGATTGAAACGCAGGGAAATTGGGGTGATGTTAGAACAGGCGATGATGCGGCGGCGCCAAGATATATTGAAGCCCGTTTAAGCAAGTTTGCATTGGAAGTTGCATTCAATGCAAAAACAACGGAATGGCAATTAAGTTATGACGGCAGAAAGCAAGAGCCGGTTACATTACCGATGAAGTTTCCTTTATTATTAGTACAGGGCGCAGACGGCATTGCGGTTGGTCTGTCAACAAAAATTCTTCCGCATAATTTTATTGAGATATGTGAAGCAAGTATAAAATATTTGCGTGGTAAACGTTTTGAATTACTGCCCGATTTTCAAACTGGCGGCTTAATGGATCCAACCAATTACAGCGAAGGAAAACGTGGCGGCAAAATTCGTGTCCGCGCTGCTATTGAAGAACGCGATAAGAAAACACTTATAATAAAAAACATTCCTTACGGCATCACTACTTCTTCGCTGATGGATTCGATCGTAAAAGCAAACGACCAGGGAAAGATTAAAATAAAAAAAGTAACAGATGCAACCGCTAAGAATGTTGAGATCATTATCGAACTTGCTGCGGGTATTTCACCTGATATAACGATTGATGCGCTTTATGCTTTTACAGATTGCGAATTAAGCATTTCACAAAATGCATGTGTAATTGTTGACCAGAAACCAAAATTTCTCGGCGTCCAGGAACTGCTTAAATTATCCGTTGATAAAACAAAAGCTTTATTGCAGCGCGAACTTGAAATAAAGCTTTCAGAGCTTGAAGAAAAATGGCACTATACTTCACTGGAAAAAATATTCTTTGAAGAAAAAATTTATAAAGAGCTTGAAAAAAAACATGCAACATGGGATAAGGTGATCGAAGCTATTGACAAAGCGTTTGATCCTTTCAAGAAAAAATTAAAACGCGCAGTTACAAGAGAAGATATTTTAAAGCTTACGGAAAAACCGGTTCGCAGAATTTATAAACTGGATATTGATGAACTGAATGAACAGATAAAAGGTATTGAAGCAGACATCAAGCAGGTAAAACATGATCTAAATAATCTTATTGATTTTGCCGTTGCTTATTTTGAAAACCTGTTGAAGAAATATGGCAAAGGCAGAGAACGCAAAACAGAAATAAAACTGTTTGATACAATTCAGGCAAAACAAGTAGCGATTGCCAACACGAAATTGTACATCAACCGCGAAGAAGGTTTTATTGGAACAGGTTTAAAGAAAGATGAATTTTTAGTTGAATGTTCTGAGTTTGATGACATCATTGCTTTTACTAAACGTGGCATTATGAAAGTGATAAAAGTTGCAGATAAAACTTTTATTGGTAAAGATATTTTGCATGCTGCCGTTTTCTTAAAAAGCGATGATCGCACAACATACAATATGATTTACACTGATGGTGCATCTAGTGTTAGTTATGCGAAGCGTTTTAATGTTACCGGCGTAACCCGTGATAAAGAATATGACCTTACAAAAGGCAGCGATAAAAGCAAGGTGCAATATTTATCGGTAAATCCAAATGGTGAAGCAGAAGTAGTGAAAATTACATTAAGTCCAAATTGTTCAGCACGTATAAAAGAATTTGATTTTTATTTTGAAACACTTGACATCAAAGGCCGTGGCAGCATGGGCAACCAGGTTACAAAATATCCTGTGCGAACGGTGAAGTTTAAAGAAAAAGGAACAGCAACTTTAGCCGGGCGTAAGCTTTGGTTTGATAATGTGTATGGAAGATTGAATGGTGACGAAAAAGGAATTTTATTAGGCAGTTTTGAGGCTGAAGATAAAATTCTTGTTATGTATAAAGATGGAAGCTATGAATTAACCGATCTTGAATTAATACAACGCTTTGATGCGGAAAAAATAGCGTTGATTGAAAAGTTTGATCCTGAAAAAATTATTACTGCAGTGTATGCTGACACTGATAAAAAACAATTTTATGTAAAGCGGTTTAAGATTGAGACAACAAGTTTGCACAATAAATTTTTCTTTATTAAAGAAGATAAAAATATTGAACTGGAAACTATAACAACTGTTGATGATCCTGTTTTATATTTTGAAAAAGGCCGGGGCGCACAGGTGCAAAAAATAAAATATAAAATTGGAAAAAATATAGAAGTTACCGGCTGGAAATCTGTAGGAACGCGGTTTGAAGATTACAGCAAATCTGTAAAAATGCATTGGGTAGAAACGGGAGATAATAAACAGCAAAGTTTGTTTGAGTAATTCGGGGAAGTTATTAAGTTTGAAGTATATGGTTAAACGATCTTATTTTTTATCACTCGTTTGCTCCATTTTGTTTAGCTATTGTTGTTCTGCAAACCATACGAACAGAAAAGATACCTTATATGCTGCCGAATTAAAGCCTTACGGAAGATTTGAATTAACTAAACAGAAAGATCTCGAACTGATAACATCTGCTGTGCATTTTGGTTTTAGTTATAGCGGCACATCATGTACGATTTATGCCTATATTAATGATGCAAATGGTCATAATTACTTGCAATATGAATTAGACGGCCAGTATCAAAAACGAATTAAAGTAGATGGGGGTTTTGTTCAACCAATCACATTAAACGCAAGCAAAAACGGGCAACACACGATTGAAATTTATAAGGCAACGGAAGCTACAACAGGGCCGATTTTTATTCAAAAAATAGCAGGGAAAAATATTCATGCAATAAAACCTTCTGATGCGCCTTTAATTGAATTTATCGGCAACAGCATTACTTGCGGAGCGCTATCAGATACTTCTGAAGTTAAATGCGGACAAGGTGTTTACCTGGATCAGCACAATGCATACTATGCTTATGGGCCAAGAGTGACAAGAGCTCTGCATACAAATTTTATTTTAAGCAGTGTGAGTGGCATTGGCATTTACCGAACATGGAATATGGATAATCCAGGCATGCCGCAGGTTTATGAAAAGGCAAGATTAACTACAGATGATACAACGCTTTGGAATTTTAAAATGTATTCACCAAAAATTGTAAGCATTGCTTTGGGTACAAACGATATGAGCCATGGGGACGGTGTGCATGCTCGGCAGCCGTTTGACAGTGCTGTGTTTATAAAAGATTATATTTCATTTGTTCAATTGGTGAAATCAAAATACCCAAAAGCAACTATTGTATTGTTAAGCAGCCCGATGATCAATGGTGATGAAAGAATACTCTTACAAAGCTGTTTGGCTGCCGTTAAGCAAAATATCGATGCATTATATCCATTATCTAAACCGGTTGCTTTATTCTTTTTCCAGCCAATGAATCCTCACGGCTGCAGTTATCATCCAAGTGTGGAAGATCATGCAGTACTCGCACAAGAACTCATTCCATTTTTCAAAGGGCTGCTGAATCAATAATTGCTTTATTGCTTCGGTCTGGTTATTCAAAATTTAAAGGAATTATAAAATTTGAATCAGTTCAGATAAAAAATTGTTCGTACGAAATATTTCCTATCTTCATGTTATGAAAGAAAATAAAATTTCATCCGCTGATAAAATTGAACCTACCAAATCCGAATTGGAAATTTTGCAGGTGCTTTGGAAATATGGCCCGTCAAATGTTCGGTTGGTTAATAATAAACTTAACGAAAGCACAAGAAAGGTTCAATACACGTCCACATTAAAGCTGATGCAGATAATGCATGCAAAAGGAATGTTGAAGCGAGACGATACCAGCATGACACATATTTATTCTCCGATTGAACCGGAGAATAAAACAAAAAACTATTTGCTTGAGCGTTTTATTAATTCGATGTATAATGGTTCTGCAAGCAGCCTTGTTATGCAATTACTGGGCAGTAAAAAAACTTCAAAAAAAGAATTGAAACTGATTAAAGAATTACTAAAAGACATAGGTAACGATTTATAAACTTTTATAATAACTGTATGCCGGATCGTTTTATAAATTATCTATTTACCAATAACACAGTGCAAGTATTGTTTTGGACCCTGATGCATTCGTTATGGCAGGGAATTGTGTTTGCATTTTTTAGTGCTATCATATTAATGTCAACAAAAAGAGCCGCCACTGCATTACGGTATAAGTTGCTAAGCAGTATGCTGTTCTTGTTTATTCTTACAAGCGCGGTTACATTTTGTTACGAAGTATATTTAATCAAGTATAATGATACAGCATCTTTCAATAAACCTGTTATTACTTTACCAATTGTTGCCGCTTCAATAAACACTCAGTCAGTAAGCATTATTGAAAGAATGATCTCGTTTTTGCAAGTTTATGAAAATTTAATAGTGCTGGTATGGTTTACAGTTATTGTAATTAAATGCCTTGGAATGTTTAAGGGTTTACGTGATGTGTATATTTTAAAACGTCGCCGGGTTTTTAGTGCAGGAAAGTATTGGAATGATCGTTTGCAAATACTGGCAGAAAGTTCAGGTATAAAAAAACAAATACGGCTACTAAGATCAACGATTGTAAAAGTGCCAATGGTTGCCGGGTATTTTAAGCCGGTGATTTTATTTCCCGCAGCTGCGCTCACCGCACTTGCGCCGGAAGAAATTGAGGCTATCTTATTACACGAACTGGCACACATCCGCCGTAAAGATTATCTTATAAATATTTTTCAGCGGATTGCCGAAATCATATTCTTTTTTAACCCAGCCGTGTCGTGGATATCATCTTTGATGAAAGAAGAAAGAGAAAACTGCTGCGATGATATGGCCGTTAAACAAACAAAAAATAAAAAGATTTTTATACATGCATTAGTTTCTTTCCAGGAATACAATACTTCTGATTATGCAACTTCATTTTCAGGCGGAAGAAAGTTTTTACTTAACAGAGTAAAAAGAATTATTACCAATAAAAATAAAACAATAAGCACTATGGAAAAGACTCTTTTAGCAGCAGGAATAATTATTACCATATTTGCAGCTTTTGCATTTTCTCATCATAGATTATCTTCTTTTAAGAATATTCCGGTAAAGCAACCAATAGCTATTGCAGCAAACAAAAAAGATACGATACCTCAAACGACGGATAAAAAGAATGAATCTATATATACAATCAATACTACGCTGCATGGAAAGCAATACAAACTTGTTGAAGTAAATGGGAAAGTAGCGGAACTATATATTGATAATGTGAGAATACCTGATAACAACATCCCGGAGTATAGCGATATTATCAGCGAACTGAATAAAAACTTTGAAACAGCAAAAGAACAAACTGAATCTGTAAAGGCAGAAAAAGAAGCATTGGAAGTACAGCAGGCATTAATATCAGTAAATAAGTTAGCTATTGATTCAGTGTCTAAAGTGAATATTGAAAATATGCAGGCAGAAGCTAAAAAAATGCAGCGAGAGATGACGGGGATTAAGCTAAGCAATGATTCTGATACAGTACAAATTAAATTAGAAGCATTAAAAGGTGAAACAGAATTGATACAGCAAAAGGTTTTAGCGATGAGTGCCAGCCAGGATAAAATTTCAAAAACACAACTCAAGGCTTTAGAAGCCATAAAAGCGCAGGCTCAAAATAAATTAATAAAGCAGGTGCAAGCTGAAAAGTTAGCTGCGCTGCAAAATGCGGATAACACATCAAAAATTCAGGAGAAGCTGGCAGAAATAAAAGCAGAACAGGAAGTGATAGAAGTTCAAAATGAAAAGCAATCGAAAGAAATAAAAGAGAAAACTGAAAAAATCATAAACGAAGAATTGAAACAACAAATTCAAGAGCTAAAGCAACAAAACAAAGAACTTGACCTGCAGCTGCATCAAAAGGATTCTCTTCAAATTACACCTGCTTTACCACGGGGCGCATAAACCACGCTTTAAAATACAATGCTGCTTGCGGTACTAATCATATTTGTTTAAAGCAGATAATTTATAGCCGCATTACTTTACTCTCATTTATTTATGTATTTTCAAGTTCAATTGCCATATATGAAATCCAATCTTGAAAAGAAGAAAACCGAAAACAAATATGTTTTATTGAAAACGTCTCTGTCACAGCAACGATTATATTCATTAGATGCCCTGCGCGGTTTTGATATGTTTTGGATAATGGGAGCCGAAGAAATTTTTCATAAATTATCTGATGCAACGGGTTCTCCTTTTTGGAATGCAATAGCATTGCAGTTCACGCATCCGGATTGGAATGGTTTTCATTTTTATGACTTGATCTTTCCTTTGTTTTTATTTCTTGCCGGTGTGGCAACACCTTATTCTGTTGGCAAAGAATTAGAAAAGGGAAAAAGTAAAAGTGAATTGTTATGGCGTGTGATGAGACGTGGATTGATCTTAATTGTGCTTGGTATTATTTATAATAATGGGCTTGCTATTAAACCAATATCGGACATACGTTTCGGAAGCGTACTGGGCAGAATTGGATCGGCGTACATGTTGGCAAACATTATTTATTTATATGCAAGCAAGCGTAGCCAGATTATTTGGTTTTGCGGTTTACTGATTGGTTACTGGTTTGCAATGACGGTAGTGGGTCATGCGCCTGGTTATCCTCCGGGCGATCTTACCATGCAGGGCAACTTAGCTTCATGGGTTGACCGTGAAATAATGCCTGGCAAATTGTATTTAGGCATTCATGATCCTGAAGGATTGTTTTCAACTATTCCTGCAATTGGTACGGGGCTGCTTGGAATACTCACAGGTGAATTTTTGAGAACATCAACTTTAGCCGGTGTTCAAAAATGCCTGCGTATGGCAATTACCGGTGCTGTATTTATTGTACTGGCTCAACTATGGAATTTCAATTTTCCTATAAATAAAAACTTGTGGACAAGCTCATTTGTACTGCAGGTTGGCGGAATCAGTTTATTACTGCTTTCATTATTTTATTATGTGATTGATGTGAAAGGTTATAAAAGCTGGGCATTCTTTTTTAAAGTGATAGGTATGAACTCCATTCTTATTTACATGTCCGGACATTTTATTAACTGGGAATTTGCCAACAACAGTTTGTTTGGCTGGCTCGGCACATTGACCGGCAATCCTTATAATGCAGTAGTGCTTGCTGTAACTTTCGTTTTTGTAAAATGGTTATTCCTTTATTTTATGTACAGGCAAAAAGTTTTTTTGAGGGTATGAAACAATAGGCAGCTAATTATAGTTTGATCAGTATATTTTAATGGGCTATTTATTATTTTCACCAACAAAGTTTACCTTTGTAACTCACTAAAGAAAAGGAGGTATTCATGCAATCTACAGATTCATCATGGAAGCCTTCGGTTGGTATCGCCTAACCGGGCTACTTCATCGAAATATCTGCTCCGAAAGCGGAGAGAGCCATTACAAAATGTAATGGCTTTTTGATTTAATAGTGATCCTATTGCTTATCATAAAATGGCTTAAAAATTGCACGATTAGCACATAACCGGTTTATGAATGCAGTACGTTACATCTCAAAAAGTATATACCAAATCGATTAGAGTTCCGGATACATTGCGCGGGTTTAAAGTGCATATCTCAAAAAAACATGCGTTGCTTATTTTAAATAACATGACATCAGCGCATACGCTAATGTTATATGGGGATGATAATGCCTGTTGCTATTTTATTATTTCTAATTCAGACTCTCTTTTATTCTCATTTATGGTTAATACATATAATGCTCCCTATGAAATTGTACCTGTCGATGATATTAACTGCCTGTATAGCACTCATAAAGTTTATAGCATGCCCGGCAATAATCAACTTGCCAATGTATTATCTTAGAACAACTTTTGTATGCGTGAGAAATCTTCCTGTATAATACTCAGCTAACTGGTATTTCTTTTGCTTTATTTACATTCTTTTTGCTGCGCAATTCTTTAAGATTTATAAGCAACACCAGGATGACCCAACAGTTTACCACGCAACAACAAATTAATGCTCTTGAAAAAAGCATTATGCTGGAAAGATATAAATACACGCTGGCTTTGGAAGACGGCCAACCTAATAGCTGTTTAGAAGCGATCGGGTACAAGATCAATAAACTAATGCTGATATTAAGATTTTTGAATATTGTATGCGCAAAAAATACAGCTTCGATTGTGTGGAAACAAATCGAAATTGTGGATAATAATAGTCATAACACTTATCCCGAGAAAGTATTGGAACAACTGTATGAATTATAAATTCAAGGTATGATCTTATGTAGCATGGCCAATCAATTCATATCCAAACATCGGACGATTCAATTTCTTATATAACAATAGAATTTTATTTTGTTGACTTGAAAGCGCGGAATGATTTCTGTTGAATAGTGAGCCCGCCCAAGATATTGTTAGTAAGAATCCTGGTCCAGATGGCTGTAGCAACCTTGCTGAATCTATTAAGCATCACCAGAAGATCTTGCATCGTTAAAAGTTTTATTTATAAATTTCAACTTTACTTTCACCATTAGATTTTATATATCCGCGATACATCCCATCTGTATCAAAGCTCATCGTAAAATTTCCCTCTTTATCAACCGCAATTAAGCCTCCATCACCGCCAAGTGCAGGCAGTTTTTTCATGATCATATCATCGGCTGCATTCTTTAAGCTTTCATGGGCAAATTCCATTTTATCGCTAATAGTTTTTGCCATTACTAAACGAATAAAAAATTCGCCCCAGCCTGTACAGCTAATTGCACAAGTATTGTTATCTGCATAAGTGCCGGCACCAATTATCGGCGAATCGCCAATTCTTCCATAACGTTTGTCGGTCATACCGCCTGTACTTGTTGCTGCGGCGAGATTACCGTATGTATCTAATGCTACCGCGCCAACTGTTCCATATTTATAATCGTGATTACTGGGTTGTTTCAGCAAACCTGTTGTTGAATCTTTATGTAAAGCTTTTAGTGAATCTTCTTTCTTTGCGTCAAGAAAATCATTCCATCGTTGAGTAGTAAAAAAATAAGAAGGTTCCACAATGGTACAACCGTTGGCTGCTGCAAATAATTCTGCGCCTTTACCTGCCATCAGTACATGTTCACTTTTATCCATTACAGCTCTTGCTGCAGTAATTGGGTTTTTAACATTGGTAACACCTGCAACGGCACCAGCTTTTAATGTTTTTCCATCCATTATTGATGCATCCAATTCGTTTTTACCTTCATTCGTGAACACAGCACCTTTACCCGCATTAAATAGAGAATCGTCTTCCAAAATTTTTATTGCGGCTTCAACTGCATCCAATGCAGTGCCGCCATCTTTCAAAATTTTATTACCGGCGTCCAATGCATTTTGTAAACCTTGTTTATATAACTTTTCCTTTGCTGGCGTCATCTGGCTTTTTAAAATAGTGCCGGCACCGCCGTGAATTACTAAAACATATTTACCTGTTGTTTGAGCTATTAAACTTGTTGCAAAAGCAAATGCGAAAAGTATAAAAAAGAGTTTTCTCATATGGGCAAATTATTGATTAAAATTATTGCAACCATAATAAAATTGTTGCGTTGAATTTTTGCCTGCAAAAGAAGTATTAATGTAACCCCGTTAGGTTTATATTTTTAAGATAAAAGAGTGCTAAAGTAACTTTGCGTTCCCGGAAGATTTTTGTAACAATAGTATGGAAACAGTGAACTGGAAAGTGGAAGGAATGACTTGCGCTAACTGCGCATTATCAATAAATAAATATCTAAAAGAACAAGGCCTGCAATACGCAAAAGTAAATTTTATAGCAGGTGATGTGAGCTTTGATACAGATGAATAAACTTCCCGCGACAAATTAAAAAAAGAAATTAAGCATTTGGGTTATCATGTTATATCACCTGGTGCTGATACAGATAAACTTCAGCGCAAAAAAATTCTTAAACAACAATTTTCAGCGGTTTATTTTTTGTTTTGTATTTGCAGCGCCGCTTTTCCTGCACATGTTTGGCTTGCACTTAAGTTTTTTAATGAATGCATACGTGCAATTTGCTTTAATACTTCTTGTTTTTATTGCAGGCATGTTGTATTTTTCAATTAAGCACGGTTGTGTCACTCTTGTACTGCATATATTTGGGCAGCAAATGCTTTCACCTTTATCCATACTTCAACAATATTGGAATCACACATCTTTCCGTCCACAACAGGAAGCAATTATTCAATCTGTATTAAATAAAAAAGATACGATTGCATTATTGCCAACAGGCGGCGGAAAATCTCTTTGCTATCAAATTCCTGCATTATTAAATGAAGGATTGTGCCTTGTAATTAGTCCGTTGATTGCATTAATGAAAGACCAGGTTGCGAATCTTGAAAAAAGAAATATCGATGCATTATTACTGCACAGCGGACAAACTTTCTTTGAAGTAAAGCTGACTTTACAAAATGGAATACACGGTAACTATAAGTTTTTATATGTTTCACCTGAACGTTTGCAAAGCAATCTTTTTAAAGAATATCTGCCTGCTTTAAACATTAATCTGATTGCGATTGATGAAGCGCACTGTATTTCTCAATGGGGTTATGATTTCCGCCCTTCGTATTTACAAATTGCAGCCCTCAAAGATTTTGTTAATGCAACTTTGCTTGCATTAACTGCTTCTGCAACACCGGTTGTTTTGGATGATATTAAGAATAAACTCAAGCTAAAAGATGCTGATGTTTTTCGCCAATCATTTCATCGCTCAAATCTTTCTTATTCTGTTTTTAAAGTTGACAGTAAAATAAACAAAGCAATTGATGTTTTGAAGAATGTAAATGGAAGTGGAATTATCTATTGCAAGAGCAGGAAACTTGTTAAAAGAGTTTCAGACTTGTTAAACCTTCAAAATATTGATGCAGATTTTTATCATGCCGGACTGAAATATGATGAACGAAGTACAAAGCAAGAAGCGTGGCTAAACAACGAAACAAGAGTAATGGTTTGTACTAATGCTTTTGGAATGGGGATTGATAAACCAGATGTGCGAACTGTGATCCATTATGATGTGCCCGATTGTTTGGAAAGTTATTACCAGGAAGCTGGCCGGGCTGGCCGAGACGAAAAGAAATCCTACGCAGTGCTGTTGTATAATTCGGAAGATGAAATTGATTTAAAGAATTTGCCTTCGATTCGTTTTCCGGAAATTAAAGAAGTAAAAAAAATTTACCAGTGTTTAGTCGATTACCTGCAAATACCTGTTGGCATTGGCGAAGGCACTTATTATAATTTCAATTTAAATGAATTCATCAAAAATTTTAGCCTTGATGTGTTTGCTGTGGTTAATACATTAAAAATTTTGGAACAGGAAAATTATATTAGTTTTAATGAAACCGTTTTTTTGCCTTCTGCTGTTTGCTTTATAACTCCGAAAGAATTATTGTTTGATTTTGAACAATCGCACCCGCAACTTGAACCTGTTATAAAAAGTTTATTACGTACTTACGAAGGAATTTATGACAACAAAGTCTCCATCAATGAAAAATTAATTGGTCGTTTAACAAAAATGGATGTTAATGATGTAAAACACAAGTTGCGGGAGTTGCAATCTTTTAATGTTATTGAATACAATGAACAGAAGGATACACCTCAGATTTATTTTATAACCAATCGTGCACCGGCGGAATATCTTTTAATAAATTATGAAAGATATAAACAAAGAAAAAATGAATTTACGCAACGAGTTGAAACGATGCAGCGTTATTTGACAAGCTCGATTTGCCGAAGTCGCATTATCGGTAATTATTTTGGTGATAATGAAATTACAGATTGCGGTGTTTGCGATAATTGCTTAAAGAAAAAATCAACTGCGATTACTGAAGACGAATTCCTAAAAATCAAAGACCACATTTTGAATTTGCTTGCTGATGAAAACGTTCTTGTTCAGGTTATTTTGCAGAAAAGTAAGAGCATAAAAAAAGACAGGCTTTGGAAAGTGCTCGACTATTTGCAAAGTGAAAAATTAATTAAGATTGAAAGTGATGGACGAGTATATAAATTGAAGCCATCGCCGCCATAAAATTATATTGGACAAGTGAGTGACACAACAAAAATACCACGAAGAACTGCTGTTCGTCGCAAAAAGAAATCAACTTACAATTAAAACCGGCACAGATAATTTATGCCGTACCTGGTTTACCGTTTCGCCGTACACAATATCTTTTATACCTGTATGGCGATGTGCGCCCATCACTAAAATATCTGCATTGAATTTTTTTACAATGCGCACAATTTCACTTACCCGATGTTGATAGCCTAACTCTATTTCAACTTTATAATTCAACTGTTTTAATTGAGATGCAAGTGCCTGCAACCGTTCTTCATCTGTTCTTGTTTCTTCATCATCGGTTGATGTGCCTGAAAATGTTGCAGACACTGTTTCCACAACATGCAGTAATAAAAAGGTTGAATTTTTTGTACCCTGGTGCAAAGCGTGTGCAATTAATTTTTCATCAAGGTGTTTAAAGTCTAATGCCACTGCAATTTTTTGAAAAGGATTGATGGAAAGGTTTTGCAATTGCGGCATTGCGCCGTGAATACCTTTTTCGGCAGCTCTTCTTTTTCTTTTAGTGTAAAACGGATAAAAGGTCATCATAATAAATAACCATGCAAACGCAAGAGCTGCGAGTGCAATTATAATTTTCAAAAAAAGATGGCCTTGTTCATTCAACACATTAATCATTTCATTTACTACCAATCTTACATTTAAAAATATGAGGATGATTGCAACCAGCCATGAAATAATTTTTATTGGTGTTTTGATGGCAAAATTTCCCATCGTTTTTTTATCGCTTACAAAATGTATTAATGGAATAATGGCAAAACCAAGCTGCAGACTTAATAAAACCTGGCTGAAGACAAGCATGTTGTCTATTTCTGATTCACCATAAATTAATATAACAACTACTGCAGGAATGATTGCGAGTAAACGTGTAAGCAATCTCCTTAACCATGGATTAATGCGCAAATGCAAATATCCTTCCATTACAACTTGCCCGGCCAAAGTGCCTGTTACGGTTGAGCTTTGCCCCGAAGCAATTAATGCAACTGCAAATAACGTTGATGCTAATGGTGTGCCCAAGCCTGCAGGCAATAATTTGTAAGCATCCTGGATTTTCGCAACAGATGTTTGTCCGCTGTAATAAAAAACCGATGCGGCTAAAATTAAAATGCCGGCATTAACAAAGAAAGCTGCATTCAATGCTATAGCACTGTCAAACACATTATACTTGATAGCTTTTTTTATGCTATGTTCACTGTTTCTTATTTTTCTTGTTTGCACCAGTGCAGAGTGTAAATACAAATTGTGCGGCATAACCGTAGCACCAATAATACCAACAGCTATATATAATGCTTCATTATTTAATGCCGATGGAACAAACCCTTTTACTATTTCACCAACATCAGGCTTAGCGAAAAATATTTCGATTAAAAAAGAAAGACCAATAATTAGAACAAGCGCAATAATGAATGCTTCCATAGTGCGCATGCCCTTTTTCTGCAAATAAAAAAGTAAAAACGTATCGAGCACGGTAACAGAAACGCCCCAAACAAGCGGTAAACCTGTAAGCAGCTGAATGCCTAAAGCCATTCCTAATACTTCAGCCAAATCGCATGCTGCAATAGCGATCTCTGCTAATACATACAAACAAAAATTTGTAACAGGCGGATACGTTTCGCGGTTAGCTTGTGCTAAATCTTTTCTTCTTACAATACCTAATCTTGCACTTAAACTTTGCAGCAACAAAGCCATGAGGTTACTCATCAACAAAACCCAAATAAGCATGTAACCAAATTTTGCCCCGCCTTGTAAATCTGTTGCCCAATTGCCCGGATCCATATAACCAACGCTTACCAAATATGCCGGGCCTAAAAAAGCCAATATTCTTTTCCAGCCTTTGCGTTGCTTTGTCGCGTCGATGCTTTCATGCACATTACTCAAAGAATGTTCCGCGTCGTAGTTGATCATCATAATGGATTTACGTGAATAGCATTTGCTATTTGCTCACTGATATTTAGAGATTGCCTGTTCTTAAATTTTATTTCAACAGAATTATCAAAAGGAAGCTTTCGTTTTACTTCAAGTTTTGTTCCGATAACAATATTGCGGCTGCTTAAAAATGAAAGCAGTTCGCTTGACTGGTTTTGAACCGATGTTATAACCGCTGGTTGATTCAATGGGAGATCGGAGAGTGGCAATTGTTGAACCACGTTGATTTTCCCGTTCCCATCGGGAATCGGATCGCCATGCGGATCCAACTTTGGAAAGCCCAGGAATGCGTCCAGTTTATCAACTAATTTTTTGCTGCGCACATGTTCTAATTCTTCTGCTACTTCATGCACTTCTTCCCAATTAAACTGCAATTGATCAACTAAAAAATATTCCCATAAACGATGACGCCTGATAATAATTAAGGCCGCTTTATTTCCCTCGCGGCTTAGCTTAAAGCCTTTGTAAGGATTGTAATTTAACAGGCCTTTTGACTGAAGCTTTTTTAGCATATCGGTGATAGAAGCAGGCTTCGCTTTTAAATGGTCTGCCAAGGCATTGGTGCTTACAGATTCATTTAACTGTTGCAAATGATAGATTGACTTTATATAATTTTCTTCTGCTGCTGAATAATTAGGCTGCACGTAATAAATTTTTAGGCAAACCTAAAAATAAGATTTATTTCTTAATCATTTAAAAATTATTTTTAACAAAAGAATTAAAGCATGAGAAGGGTTTTACTTCTTCCTTATATAGTTTTGATAATAGCCAGCTGTAAAAATCCCAAGCCTGATTATGCGGGAGTTAACAAAATGAATGCGGATGATTTTTTAAAAGCTTTTCAGCCTTTAAAACTCCCGGTGACTGTAACTGATACTTCGCTTGATAAATTTTCAGACTCAGTAATAATAAGTAGAGAAGTTTTCGCACAATTTATACCTGACTCAGTTACCAATGTTTTTATAAATAATGGCAAAACAGAATCAATCATTCATCCCGCAGGAATAATTCACAAAAAAGAAAATGACTTTTTGCTGGTAACATTTTCCTCTGCCCAAAAAATGGAATTGAAAGTTTTTGTACTTGACGATAAGCATAAATTTCTTGCATCTTTTCCGTTAATAAGTAATGTTGAGAATGATAAATACAATCACAGTATTTCCATAACGGATGAGCCGACATTTATATTAAAACAGGAGAAAATTTCTACGGATAATAAATCTTTATACAGCAGAACCGGATTTGCATTTAATGCAGCAACCAATTCTTTTAATGATGTGTTGCATGATTCTAATGAAGACACTTTAAGAAATAACGAGATAGTTAATCCAATCGATACTTTATTGAAGACAAATAAATTCAGTGGCGACTATAGTGCAGACGCAAAAAATTTTATTTCCGTACGCGATGGCAAGAGCGCAGAAGCTTATGTTTTCTATATTCATTTTGAAAAAAATAATGGTGGTTGTGTTGGAGAATTAAAAGGTGAAATGCGCATGACAAATAATAAAGAGGCCGTATTTACTGAAAATGGCGCCCCGTGTGTGATCAATTTTAAATTTTCAAACAACTCAATAAAAATAAAAGAACAGGGCAATTGTGGAAATCATCGGGGTATCACCTGTCCGTTTGATTTTACATTTAAAAAGAAAATTCAGCCAAACAAAAAGCCGAAATAAATTGTTTCACGAAAAATAATATTACGGTTACTTATTCACCGCTGTGTTTGCAATGTGTAAAAAATACATTTACTTTTTAAGCGTTATATTGCGGCGCTTTTTTACAA
>JAFBAF010000313.1 GCA_019247895.1 Parafilimonas sp.
AAAGTATTGACACTGCTGAAATGAGCCAGTATCCTTTCAGTATGGCGAAGTATGAAATAAACATGCAGGATTCTTCTGTTACAGCGTCTGTATTTGGATTCGCAAAACGTAAAGCTATTTACAGGAAGGGTGTTGGCTGCACTTTAATAAATGATCTTACTGAAGCGCAAATACGTTCACAGGCTTTTTCTATTCCAGCCCCACCTACATTAAATACAGATTCGATATTATTTCCTTATGGCGATAAAATAAATGATACAATTCCATCAAGCATAAATATTGCAAAATTGAATACCGCAGTTAATGCCGTTTTTACTGAACCTTACCCAAATAAAAAACAAAGAACAAGAGCGGTAATAGTTGTGTATGATGGAAAATTAATTGCAGAAAAATATGCGCCGGGTTTTACAAAAGATACAAAGATGTACGGATGGTCAATGGCAAAAAGTGTTGGTGCTGCGTTGATTGGAACATTGGTTGAACAAGGCAAGCTTGATATAAAAAAACCGGCACCAGTTCCTGAATGGAGCAATGCAACTGATCCGCGGCACGCAATTACAGTTGAAGATTTGCTGCATCAAATGAGCGGGCTTGATTTTTTAGAAGATTATACAAAGGCAAGTGATGTAACAAACATGTTATATAAAAAAGGTGATATGGCTGCATTTACAGCAAGCCATCCATTAGCAAATAAACCCGGAACTGTATTTAATTATTCAAGTGGCAACAGTAATGTTTTATCAAGAATAATCCGGCAAACTGTTGGCGAAAAATATTATGCTGCCTATCCATTCAATGCTTTGTTTTATAAAATTGGAATGTATAATACTTTGATTGAACCAGATGCATCGGGCACTTATGTTAATTCATCTTATGTAAATGCAACGGCAAGAGATTATGCACGTTTTGGTTTATTATATTATTATGATGGTGTTTGGAATGGTGAAAGAATTTTGCCCGCAGGTTGGGTGCAGCAAACAGTAACGCCGCCTGCAACTAACAAACTAAAAAATTATGGTTACCAGTTTTGGCTAAATGGTTTTGATGCAAACGATCCAACAAAACATGTATTTCCTGGTGTGCCTGCCGATATGTTTTATTGCGATGGGTTTGCGTACCAGGGAATATATATCATTCCATCAAAAAAATTAGTTGTTGTAAGATTGGGTTTAACGCTTGATAAATCTTTTGATACAAATGCTTTTTTAAAAAGTATAATTGATGCGGTTGAATAATTTATAATTCACTATAAATCTTCGTGCCTTTCAACACTTTTATATCAGAACCTTCGGCGAGAAAAACAGATTTTGGTTTTTGATTTAGTGTTGATACAAAATCATTCCCATACAACTTCGCTGTATCACAAACAATATCGTAACTCTTCACTTTGTGAATACGCCATTTTGGGTGTTGCACCTGGTAAACACCTGTGCAAGTATCATTGATAAAAGTATATCCCCAATAATGTTCTGTAATAAATTCTTCAGCAGAATTTTCAATAATTGGTTCAGGATTTCTTTCAGTCACACAACTTAAATGATTCCAGTTTGCATCAACTTTCCATTCATAATTTACAAACAATTCTGTTTCATTTTCAAACCATGCATGTTTCATTTTATGCGTGGCATATTTTTCGCCATACAAAGTATTGGCAACAAAACTTATCATTCTTCTCGGTACAATTTCTTTCATAAAAACAACACCGCGTTTCCATTTATTATCTTCCTTATATCGAACATAAAAACGCAAATTCACTTCTTCAAAATTTGTGTGAAAAGGAAATGCAACACCACGCACTTTTACATGCTGAAATAAAAATGCAACAAGACTTACATAATGTTCATTGTTAAATGCATCTAACTCCGTTTTGCAAGGCAAATATTTTTGTAAAAGTGATGGATCAATTACATAATTAGCCATAATAAGATTGCGCCATGCTGCAGACAGAAAAGTTTTTGCCATTGAAATTGTAGTTCAAATTATCACGCTCTTATAAAGTCCCCTTTAGGGGATTTAGGGGTTAGGCTCCCACCCTTTTTCATATTGTCTCTTCCACAACTTCATTGCTTCATCGTTATTTAAAATTTTTCCATTTGATGGATCGCAATGCAACACGCCACCTGTTCGTTGCGCAATATTTGCCAAATGACAAAGCAAAACAGATTTGCTGCCTTCTGTAACAGGTGAATTTATTTTTGCATCACCGCGAACTGCATCCACAAAATTTTGGAAGTGATATAGGTCAAGATTGCCTGTTGAGCTTACCAAATTATTTGCTTCTGCTTTTACATCAGTGCCTGCTTCTTTTACCAATTTATTTTTTGTATCGAATATTTTATAACCACCGCCGCCATCATTCACTAATGTTCCCGCATCACCATAAATAATAAAGCCACGACTATTACCTTCAACAGGATAACTATTGCAACTTCTTCCTTCCCATGTTATAGATTTATCAGGGCCAAATTCAAATGATGCAACCTGCGTATCTGTCGTTTGCCAGTCATCTTTAAATGCGTAGCGACCGCCTGCAGATATAACTTTTGTTGGATAATCAAGGCCTAAAAACCAGCGGCAGCAATCTACTTCATGTGTACCGTTGTTGCAACTTTCACCGGTGCCCCAATGCCAGAACCAATGCCAGTTGTAATGCACCAAATTATCTTTATAATCTTTGCGTGGTGCAGGCCCTTGCCACAATTCCCAATTCAATGTTGAAGGAACAGGAATAACTTTTCCCACACCAATTGATGTACGGTTATTTGTGTACCATGCTTTCGCAAAATATGCCTTGCCGATTGCGCCTTGTTTAATCAAATTGGCAGCCTCAATTAATGTTGGCATTGACCTGCGTTGATTACCCATTTGAATATGCTTACCATATTTTAAATAAGCTTGTGATATCAATTCGCCTTCATGCGGATTTTGTCCGCAAGGTTTTTCAACGTAAACATGCTTGCCACTTTTAACGCCCATAATTGCAGCCGGTGTATGCCAGTGATCAGGTGCTGCAACAACCAAAGCATCAAAATCTTTTTGTTGTAATAATTCACGAATATCTTTTACAACCATTGGTTTGCGCGGCGCATCTTTTAATGCATCCAATCCATTTTGAATGGCATGATCTTCTACATCGCAGATATAAGCCACTTCAACATTTTGTAATGATGCATACGATTTGGCAAGATAAGAGCCCCTGCTATTTACACCCATTACTGCTAATACAACTTTATTACTCGGTGCATTTTTACCAAACACAGGAAAGTTTAAAATGGTTACTCCTGCTGCGGCTGCTGATGTATTCTGGATAAATTTTCTTCTGTTCATGATTGCAAGCTTTGCGGATAAAGATAGAAGTTTGAAATTGTGATAACAATTATCTTTAGTCATTATTACGTAACATGCCATTCATCATACTAATTGCAGGAATTATTTTATTGATTCTTTTACTTGCCTGGGCAAAGCTCAATGCCTTTCTTGCTTTTCTTGTTGTTTCCATATTAATGGGTTTATGCAATGGCATGAACATGGATCATATTGCAACGGCTGTTCAAAAAGGTGTTGGTGATATTCTCGGTTCATTAACCATAATTCTTGTAATGGGCGCAATGCTTGGAAAACTAATTGCTGAAAGCGGCGCCGCACAAAAAATTACAACAAGCCTTGTACAACTTTTTGGCACAAACCGCATTATGTGGGCAATGGTAATGACTGCATTTATTGTTGGTATTCCGTTGTTCTTTGATGTAAGTTTTGTGCTGATGGTGCCGTTGATAATTTCCGTTTCAAAAAGATATAATATTCCTGTTGTTTATATTGGCTTGCCTGCTGTTGCCGCTATATCTGTAACACATGGTTATTTGCCGCCGCATCCTGCACCAACAGCGCTGGTTGCGCAGTATCATGCAGATCTTGGAATGACTTTAATTTATGGTTTGTGTATTGCAATTCCTGCGGTAATTATTGCAGGACCGATGTTTGCACCAACATTAAAAAAATATAAGAACCCGCCGCCAGAAACATTTGTTCCAAAAGATTTGAATGATGATGAGTTGCCGGGTTTTTTCAACAGCATTTTTACAACTTTTTTGCCTGTGTTGTTAATTGCGATTGCAACGGTTTGCAAACTTTTTCTTCCTGCTGAAAATACTGCTGTAAAATTTTTTAGCGCAATTGGCAATCCACCTATTGCAATGATCATTGCTGTGTTTTATGCATTGTATAGTTTGGGTTTGAAAAGAAAAAAATCAATGCCTGTTTTAATGAATCATTTAATTGATGCCGCAAAAGATATTTCTGTTATCTTATTAATTCTTGCAGGCTCTGGAGCAATGAAAGAAATTCTAACAGAAACCGGTATCAACACACAAATAGCAAACCTGCTTGATAATTTACATGTGCATCCATTATTGGCAGCATGGTCAATTGCTGCGGTGATAAGAATTGCATTGGGCTCTGCAACAGTTGCAGGATTAACCACAGCAAGTATAATTGCGCCAATCATTGCAACAAGCGGTGTTGATCCAAACTTAATGGTGTTAGCAACAGGTGCAGGCAGTTTAATTTTTGGTCATGTAAACGATGGCGGCTTTTGGTTGTTTAAAGAATATTTCAATCTTAATTTAAAACAAACTTTTTTAACAAGGAGTGTAATGGAAACAATTGTTTCGTTGATTGGTTTGATTGGTGTGTTTGTGCTGAATACATTTATTAAGTAAAAAGTCAAAATTAAAAATTAAAAAAAATGGATGCAGATAAAAACTTTGAACAATTAAACTTAGAACTTCCGCCTGCGCCAACACCACTTGGCGTTTATAAACCATTTCTGGTTGTTGGCAATCTTGTGTATGTTTCCGGTCATGGGCCTTTGTTGCCGGATAAAACTTTAATTCATGGCCGAGTTGGTGATACAATGCACGAAGATGAAGGCAAACATGCAGCACAACAAGCTGGACTTGCAATTCTCGCAACACTAAAACAAAATCTTGGTTCATTCAATAAAATAAAACGGGTTATAAAAGTTTTAGGAATGGTTGCAGCAACACCAGATTTTGAAAAGCACCCCTATGTTATTAATGGCTGCAGTGAATTGTTTGCAAAAGTTTGGGGTGATGATAATGGCATTGGTGTACGCAGTGCTGTTGGCTTGGGTTCATTGCCCGGAA
>JAFBAF010000225.1 GCA_019247895.1 Parafilimonas sp.
ATGGTTTGAAGCTGGACTGATAGGTGAGATTACGCATGTTTATAATTGGACGAATCGTCCTGTGTGGCCGCAGGGAATTCCTTGGCCTTCTGCAAAACCTCCGGTTCCAAAAGAATTGAAATGGGATCTGTGGCTGGGCACCGCTGAGTATGTTGATTACATCGATAACCTGGTTCCTTTTAACTGGCGTGGCTGGTGGCGTTTTGGTACAGGTGCTTTGGGCGATATGGCTTGTCATATTATTGGTCCTTCATTTAAATTATTACAATTAGGTTATCCAACAGAAGTTACATGCAGCGCAACAACAGTTTACTCCGGTATTTTTAAAGAAGCAGATTATCCTGAAAGCATTCCTCCATCAAGTGTGCTTCGTTATAAATTTAAATTGAAGGATGGCCGCGATCTGAAATTATATTGGATGGATGGCGGCATTGTTCCTGATCGTCCTGGTGAATTGGATGAAGACGTAAACATGAATGAAGCTTTAGCCGATGTGCCTGAAGAAAATGATTTTGAGGGCGGCAGTTTATTTATCGGGACAAAAGGAAAAGTTTCTTGCGGGTGGGGTGGAAGTCATCCAAGATTGTTGCCGCTTAAATTAAATAAAGATGTAAATATTCCGCAAAAATATCCGCGTGTTGAAGGTGGCATGGATGGCCATTGGTGGCAATGGGTTGATGCATGTATTGCAGGTTATGGAAACATGGAAGTTGATTCCCCGTTTGAAGGCTATGCAGGTCCGTTGACTGAAACAGTTTTGATGGGTAATTTGTTATTAAGAAGTTTTAATCTTCGTAAAACAGTAAAAAGAAAAGACCCTGTTTATGGTGAAGTGGAAGATTTTGAAACACCGGGAAGGTATTTTGCTTATAAATGGGATGGCGAAAACATGCGCATCACTAATTTTGAACCGGCAAACCAATTTGTAAAAAGAGAATACAGGAAAGGTTGGGGCGAATTAAAATTATAATCTTACATCACATTAACTAATCATGCCTTACATTGATATTGAATCATTAAAAGAGAAAGAAGTTTTTCCGGGTTATAAAGGAAGAGCTATACATACGGGCACTGCAACTTATATGTTTTGGAAAGTTGATGAAGGTGCAGGAGTTCCGGAGCATTCACATATTCATGAACAGGTTGTAAATGTTTTGAAAGGTGAATTTGAACTAACAGTTGACGGAGAACCAATGTTGCTTCAACCCGGCAAAGTAGTTGTTATTCCTTCTGATGTTAAACATAGTGGCCGTGCTGTTACGCAATGTGAATTATTAGATGTTTTTTTTCCTGAAAGAGATGATTATAAATTCTAAAAAATGAATCTCGATCTTACCAATAAAACCGCATTGGTTTGCGGTGCTTCGCAAGGACTTGGTTTTGCAACAGCAACCGAACTCGCATTAATGGGCGCAAATATTATTGCGGCAAGCAGAAATGAAAACAATCTTCAAACTGCTATAAAAGATCTTGATACATCTAAAGGTCAAAAACATAATTATCTTGTTTTAGATCTTTCCAATCCTGATGAAGTAAAACAAAAAGTAAGTGCATTTATTAATGAAGGAAATGTTATTCATATTCTCATAAACAATGCAGGCGGGCCACCGTCTGCGCCAATGATTGATACAGATGTCGAAGAACTTGAAAAAGCATTTCGCACACATGTTATCAGCAGCCATATTTTAGCGCAGCTGGTTGTACCCGGCATGAAAGCAGCAGGTTTTGGACGTATAGTAAATATTACTTCAGCATCCGTAAAACAGCCGATAAATGGTTTGGGCATTTCTAATGCAATAAGAGCAGCTGTTGCCAACTGGGCAAAAACTTTAGCGAATGAAATAAGTCATTTTGGTATTACTATAAATAATGTATTGCCTGGTTATACAAAAACAGACAGAGTTGATTATTTGTTTTCTAAACAAGCATCAACGCAAAATATAGATAAAGAAGAAGTGTATAAAAAAATGGAAGCCACAATTCCTGCAGGAAGATTAGGCGAACCATCAGAGTTTGGTGCAGTGGTTGCATTTTTATGCTCCCCGGCTGCTGCTTATATTAATGGAATTAATTTACCTGTTGATGGCGGACGAACCGGAAGTTTGTAGAATACTTAATCATTTTATTCTTAAATCTCGATTCAAAATTCAGCCAAAACAAAAGCCCCAAAAGGTAAAAGCATTTCAGTTAAAAATAAATTTATATATCTCTCGTTAAGATAATTCATAATATCCTGAAATGAAAATCCAGAACTACTTGTTTAGCGCAGCTTGCGTTTTCGTTATTCAAAACCTTCATGCGCAAACACCAGATGCTTCGGTGCATTTCGCTTTTGATAAATCAGAAATTAATACAACTGATCTTGCATCATTGCAGGGCTTTAAGGCGGCACATCCGAACGTTGAATCTATAACTATTGACGGTTATGCTGATCCTGTTGGAACGGATGATTACAACTACGCACTTTCTATGCGCAGGTGCAACGCGGTAAAGCAGGTATTAGGTTATGATGAAAGCAAAACTGAAGTATTGCTTAAAGTAACTGCACATGGTGAGCAAGGCTTATTGTTTGCAACAAATCCCGAAAACCGCGTTGTATTAATCGAAATAAATGATAAGAAAAAGGTTGTAGTGCAACCACAAATAAAACAGGAAGAAGTGAAAGTTGTTGTACAGGAACCTGCACCAAAGCCTGTCGATACAGTTGCACAAAAGCCCGTAATTAAAGATAATGCCGTTGCTGACATTGCGCCATCAAAACCGAAGGAATTAGGCCTTGATAAAAACGCATTGTTGCAACAACTGGAAAATGCAAAAATCGGCGAGAGTGTTGTATTGACTGATATACACTTTGAAGAAGCAAGACACGTGCTTTTAAAATCTTCAAAGCCAGCATTGAATGAAATGCTTGATGCACTAAAAGCAATGCCAACACTACAATTAGAGATCCAGGGCCACATGTGTTGCGGTGATGAACTTGCGCAGGATGGTTTTGATATAGATACCAAAGAATTTTCGTTGAGCTATAATCGTGCAAAAGCGGTATATGATTTTATGGTGCAGAATGGCATTGATGCTTCGCGCTTAACTTATAAAGGCTTTGGTACGCGTAAGCGACTTGTATCCCCTGAAAAAACCGATGATGACCGGAATGAAAACCGCCGGGTGGAATTTTTGATCGTTAAAAAATAATTATTAAAAATCATTCTATGAAAAAAATAAAAATACTGATTGCGGCTTGCATGATTTTCAGCTATTCAATTCTTCATGCACAAAAAAATGCTGATAATGGTAACTGGACTATTTCATCTATAAATTTCGAAGATAAAAGCATGAACGACACTTTGCAAAATGTACCTGTGTTTGAAGACGTAAACATTAAATGTCTTTTAAACAGCAATTGGGATTTATCAGATAATGGAGAAGGCTCTTATAAAATTGGCCAGCAAAGCAGTTGCACAAAAGGCATGCGGCAAATAAGCTGGATGCGTTTCAATTTAAAAGGCTCGAATTATTTTCAATTTTACAGAACATCAGCAGTGCATGGCGTTACCGCGGATAAACATTCTATTTATATTTGTGAAGTAAGTAATTCAGGCAAAGAAAATTTTACATTGCGCTATCCTATTTTTTATGCAGGCAAGCAAAATGCGATACTGTTCAACTT
>JAFBAF010000230.1 GCA_019247895.1 Parafilimonas sp.
TTTTGATATAATCTAATTTTACCTCATGTACAGTTTTTTATTAGGCGTTCACAATTTATTACGCTGGGTTATACTGTTATTGCTGCTTATAAATATTCTCAGGCATTTTGCTGCAATGAACCGTCCGTTTACAAGTATTGATAAAAAGCTTGGTTTATGGCTAATGATATTTGCCCATATACAATTACTGATTGGATTGTTTCAATGGTTTGTTGGAGGTTACGGTTTACAAACCATTAAGAGCAGTGGCATGTCTGTGGTTATGCAAAATGATACTGAGCGTTTTTTTGCAGTTGAACATACAATAAGCATGATCATTGCGATTATGCTGATAACTTTTGCAAGAGGCATCTTTCGTAAAAACTTAACTGATGGTAAAAAACACCGGCGTTGCATTCTCTTATATACAATTGCTATGATTATAATTCTTGCTATGATACCATGGCCCGGTATGGACGAAATCGGGAGAAGCCTGGTACCGGGTTTTGGAAAGTAATGCTGTTTTAAATTAAAATTTTTAGCTATTCATTTTTTGATGAGGGCGGCCCGCAACGCTTTTTCCATTCTTCGCGAAACTTTGCTCTTTCTTCATCATTCATCTGCATCCACCTTTGCCGCCATTGCGGATTACCACGCCACATGTTTGGCTTTGAATTGTATTGCCTGCGAAAGCCAAAAAATAATATCCTGCATAAAACAAATAGTGCAACTGCCTGCAAATAGTTAATGCGTTCAGTGTGTAATACTGTTGGAAAAATAAAATTCCACAACAGCATTACAACTAAACCAACTAACAATACAACTGCAATTATTATGAATGGCAGTTCAAAAAATACTCTCTTTCGTTTACGATACATAAAGCAAAGTTTAGTAATTCATAAATTCATTGTACAAATCTTCAAGCCGTTTACGCAGATGTTGTACTGCATATCTTTTTCTTGAAATGATCGTTTTTAAATTCTCACCTTTTGTGCCTGCTATTTGTTGCAGCGTTTTGCCTTCCATTTCATTTAAAATAAACACTTCACGTTGCGCTTGTGGCAACTCACTTAACGCATCAAATAATGTTTCCCAAAATAATTGTTGCAACTCCTTGTCTTCAATAGCATCAACTTCTGAAAGGAAAATATTTTCAATACTTAATTCATCATCATCATTAACATAATTATCGAGCCTTTCATTTTTCTTCTTGCGATAACTATCGGTAATTTTATTTCGTGCCACACGATGAAGCCAGCCACTCATGCTCTCAATGTCATCAATAGAATTTTGGTTGCTTAATTGAAACCAAACATCTTGTAAAATATCTTCCGCATCTTCAGTTGCTGCAACACGGCTCCTTATAAAATCAAACAGTTGCCTGCCATACGATTTTATAGCTTGAATAATATTATTTTTTTCACCGGCCAATTCAGCCATGTAATACTTTTCTTTTTTTAGAAGACGATGGAAAAATGAAATTACTTTAAGAAAAGCTGATAAAGAGGTTTGAATGATAAGCAAAACTGTTTACTGGAATGTAACATCCACTTCGCATGATTCTCCGCCAAGCGGGGCGGGACCAATGATCTGCGGCACAAAAGCAAAAGTTCCCGGAGCGATTGGAGTTCCATATCCTTTTAATACAACATCCTGAGCACCTATTGTTGTAAAAGTGCCGCTTATTTCAAACATAACGCCATTAACTGTGCCCGTTGAAATGGTATAATTGCCGGGCACACTCACATAAGGTGTTATTGTAATTGTGTTGGTAAGATTAAGCGGCGTACCTGAAATATATGTACCCTGGATAGATTGTGGTGCACACAAAAGTGTTGTACCAGACTGACCGGATTGAAGTACATATGTTGCCAAAGGATCAGTATTTATTACCTGTAAATTAAAAGTGCATTGAGAAGAAGGTGAATTCAAATTAAAATAATATAGGCCCGGTCCATTGGGTGTTCCGTTGCCGGTTAAAACAACTTGCTGGTCTCCGGTTGTTGTAAATGTTCCTTTAGCAGAAAAACTTATTCCATTAATTGTATCGGTAGTTATACTATAATCGCCAACAGATGCTACCGAAACGTTTATAGTTACTGTGTTTGCGCTTGACAAGGCTTTAAGCGCTACATAACTGCCATTAAATATTGGAGTTTGGCAACTATTTGGAGAACCCGACAACATATAATCAGCCGGTGGTTTATCAATTACCGTAACTGAAAAATAACAACCGGTAGTTCCGGGGATTGTAAACGTGAAAGTACCAACAGCAACTGGTGTGCCTGTACATTGCAAAACTACCGGTTGAAATCCTGTATCTGTAAAAGTACCGGAAGCAGAGAAAGAAATTCCATCAGCGGCATTGGTAACAAGGCTGTAATGTCCCGCAGCGCTGACGTCAACATTTACCTGGACTGTATTGTTTTGACCTGTTGCCGTACCAGCAAAATAATTTCCGTTTACAATAAATTCGGTGCATTCACCCGGTGCACCGATCAACGTAAAAGTGGCCGGAGGTCCGCCTTCATAACTATATTCTTTTGTACATGTGGTAACAAGCAATAATAACAAAGCGGCCGAGCAAAAAAGTACAACCAGTTTTTTCATGATATTTCCTGTTTCATCAGCAACCGTTTATTATAATATTTAGTTACTGCAAACCATATTTATCTACAAGATAAATTAATGCTGCCATATTTATTGCGCCCAATTTCATTTCACGTATATCAACATTTTCAAACACATCTGTTGCAGCATGATGAATATAAAAATAACGCTGGCTATCCGGACTTAAACCCGCCTGTGGAGTATGAAACTCCTGCATAAGATAACCTACGTCTGCACCGGCTTCGCCCTTTTCAAAACGATCACCATAATAAGGCGTGAAAAATGATTTCCATGAATTTATTTTTTGCATAACTATATCATTACAATCAAACGCAAAACCACGTGGTGTAAATCCGCCGGCATCACTTTCTAACGCAAAAATGTGTTGCTCGTTATTTTTCTTTGCCATTGCGGCATATTCTTTTGCACCACGTGTTCCATTTTCTTCATTCGCAAATAATACAAATTGAATAGTATGTTTTGGCTGGTAACCCAATGCTTTCAACACACGCAATACTTCAATTGTTTGCACAATGCCGGTGCCATCGTCATTCGCACCTTCTGCCGGATCCCAGCTATCTAAATGGCCGCCAACTGTTATGATTTGTTCAGGATGTTCGCTGCCTTTTAATTCACCAATTACATTATGCGCAATTGTATCAGGCAACATTGTTCCGTAAGTAAATAAAGATGCGGTTACTGTAATGTTTTTGTCAAATAAAGAATCTAATTTCTTTACATCTTCTAAACCCATTGCAGCCGCAGGAATTTTTTTTATTGAATCTGCATAGCGCAAAGAACCTGTATGCGGATAATTACCCGGCGTGTTCGTCATGCTGCGCATCAGCATGGCAACCGCACCGTATTTTGCAGCGCGGCTTGCACCAATCGCACGATAAATCACATTCTTGCTGTATGCCTGGAAAGTGTTGATCAGTGTATCATCAAACGGCACATTGTAAAAAACTATTTTTCCTTTTAATTCATTTTTCTTTGCTTCGAGATCATCAAAATTGTTTACACGAATTAAAGGTGCTTCAATACCTTTTGCGCCGCTGCCAACTGAATTACCTAATGCCAAAACATTCAACCAATATTTTTGTGGTTTGCCGTTTGCATCTTTATATGTTATATATGCTTTATCCTGCCCGCCACGAACCCAATGCGGGACCATGCATTCCTGCATGATAACATTGTCGGCGCCTGCATTTTTTAATGTTTGTTCGCCCCATTGTTCTGCTTTATACATGTTTGTTGATCCGGATAATCTTCCGCCAATATTTTTGGTGAGATAATGCAGGTTATTATACGATGCATCGCTGCTTAAAATATTAACTGCGATCTGATGAATGAACAACGAATCTTCATTCATGTTTTGTGCATCAGCTACAACCGGCAAAAGGAATAAGACAAGAAAAAAATTTTTCATTATTGATAAGAAATAGGATTAACTAATAACAAGATTGATACTATTCATGAACACTCATGAGAGGAATTTGGCTGTGAAAGGCAAGCGCTTTTGCATGGCTGCGTTTAAAAATGCCTTCAAACAAACCATGTTTTTTTGGAATAACAATGATGAGATCAGATTGATTATCGAGTGCAAACTGATTGATTGCATCTGTAAAAACCTTGCCTTGCAAAAAATGAAACTGCGCATTATAATTTGCAAATAATGAATTTAAAACCGCTTTTTCTTTTTCAAGGCTTACTTCATCATTTGCATTCGCTTCCACATGTAAAATATCTAACTGTGCATTTGTAATATCAAGCAAACTTTTTATTGCAGCAACCGGTGTTGTTTCTGCTGACTTTTTAAGATCAACCGCCAGTAATATTTTTTTAAACCCGGTATAAGTTGCATTTGCAGGAACAATGATCACAGGAAATTCACTGTGTTTTGATACATCAATCGCATTGCTTCCAAAAATCGCTTCTTCAAGTTTATTTTCAATGCCGGAAATTCCCATTACTATTAAACCGGCATCATGCTTTTTACAAGCCTCTAAAATTCCATTGGTAATAATATTATAGTCACTTTCTGATTCCAGGCTAATTGAAGAAGGCACTTCCGACTGCAATACATTTTCCATCTTTTCTAAATTGGCCTCACTTAATTGCTTAAATTCCTGCATGTCAGCCTGCAAGGGCAAACCCAATTCAGGATCTTCTGAAACATAAGGCTGATAAGCGTTGTATAAAATAATTTTTGTTGCTTTTAAATCCTTTGCCAACGCAACAGCATAACGGGTGGCATTGTAAGCATTAGGAGAAAAATCTGTTGGAA
>JAFBAF010000078.1 GCA_019247895.1 Parafilimonas sp.
ATTCTTGCCACCAATTGGGGCTTTTATGGAACGATTGATGAATACTGCGCCAAAGTAAAAAAAGATAATTATAATGGCATTGAAATTTGGTGGCCAACAGAAAAAAAAGATCAGGATGAATTGTTTGCTGCACTAAAAAAATTTGACCTGGAAGTTGGGTTTTAACGGCTGGCCATGAAAGCAACTTTGATGATCATTTTAAAACATTCACCAACATGATTGATGCGGCGGCGAACAATACCGTGCAAAAGCCTCTGTATATAAATTGTCATTCGGGCCGCGATTATTTTTCGTTTGAACAAGGCAAAGCGTTTATTGATCATACAACGCAATTATCAAAAGCAACGGGAATAAAAATTTGTCATGAAACACATCGTTCAAGATTGTTGTATTCATCATCTGCAGGCCGGCATTATATTGATATGATTCCTGAATTACGTGTAACATTCGATGTTTCTCACTGGTGCAATGTGAGTGAAAGTTTATTGGAAGATCAGCAGGAAACAATTGATCTTATTTTACAAAGAGTAGATCATATTCATGCACGCATTGGTCACCAGGAAGGGCCGCAGGTAAATGACCCTCGTGCACCTGAATGGAAGCCGGCAATGGATGCACATTTTGCCTGGTGGGATAAAGTGATTGAGCTGAAAAAACAAAAAGGTGAAGTGCAAACAATATTAACTGAGTTTGGTCCGCCAACATACATGCCCACGTTGCCATACACGCAGCAACCATTAGCAGATCAATGGGCGATTAATGTTTTTATGAAAAATTTGTTGAGGAAAAGATATAGCTAAGCGCTTACCATATTTTAATTTTCTCCATCATCTTCTCTACCATTTTATAAGTAGCCGGGCAGTAAGTAACATTTTGCTGGTGCACATGCATGTAATCAATCATTTTCTTTTTTGTAAGATGCGGAAATTGTGCACAATCATCCGGCCGCACTTCATATATGGAACACATATTTGTTGAAAGATTAAGAAATTGGCAAGGCTGTATTTTATTCACCCAGTCAGGATCTTTTTTTTCCTGCTTCAACCAACGTTCTTTAAAGTCTTTTGGCCGCATGTTTAAATGTTTTGAAATACGGCGTATGTCTTTATGTGTAAATGTTGGCGTCATGGTTTTGCAACAGTTGGCGCAGGTTAAGCAATCAACTTCCTGCCAAACTTCAGCGTTCAATTGCTCAGCCAAATCATCTAAACCTGCAGGCTTTAATTTTTCAACCTTGCGCAAATATTTTATGAAATACTTTCTATAGATACTAACTTTTTTTCTGAATGAATACAGATTAACAGGCTGCATTGTTTATTGAAGATTGTAGATTGCAAATTGAATTGTCAAAAACGAAAGTACAATCGTAAATCTAAAATCTGAATTTGTAAATTGTAATGTGGCAATCATATAAAAAAAGTTACAAAGCATACCTTCAACTGGAGAAGTCATTAAGCGATAATTCTGTTGAAGCTTATATGCGTGATCTGGAAAAATTAACGCAGCATCTTCAAACTATAAATAGTCTGAAATCACCTTCAGCAATTAACTTAAAAGACCTTGAGCAATTTGTTCAATATGTTGCCAGGCTTGGCATTAATGCAACTTCACAAGCAAGAATAATCTCGGGCATAAAAAGTTTTTTTAAATATTGCTTGATTGAAAACATCGTTACAAAAGATCCGTCTGTTTTATTGGAATCGCCAAAACTAAAACGGGCATTGCCTGATGTTTTGAGCTTTGAAGAAATTGAATCCATCATTTCAAAAATTGATTTAAGCACAGCTGATGGCACACGCAACAAAGCCATTTTGGAAACAATGTATAGTTGTGGTTTGCGTGTAAGCGAAACAGTGAATTTAAAAATTAGTTGCCTGTACCTTGATATAGGTTTTATACGTGTAATTGGTAAAGGTGATAAGGAAAGATTAGTGCCGATTGGTAAAGATGCAATCAGGCATATTAAAATTTATAAAGAGAATGTGCGTGTGCATGCTGAAATAAAAAGAGGCTTTGAAGATATTTTGTTTTTAAACAAGTTTGGCCAGGGATTATCAAGAGTGATGATATTTTATATTATAAAAGACCTTGCAAAAAAAGCAGGAATTACAAAAAGTATTTCACCGCATACTTTTCGCCATTCCTTTGCAACGCATTTGGTTGAAGGTGGAGCAGACTTGCGTGCAGTGCAGGAAATGCTTGGACATGAAAGCATAACCACAACAGAAATTTATACGCACTTAGACAGAGATTATCTGAGAGAAACATTGAACCGTTTTCATCCGGCATTTAAATAAAAGTAATTACTGAAACGGATGTGATTACATATCTTTTAATACTTTCCAAATTTCGGTAGCAGCAAGTTTATTTCCAGCATCATTTAAGTGAACTCCATCAATAGTTAAGATGCCTTTATCTGCATTTACGGTATTGTTGTTTACTTCATACAGATGAAATATTGAATGAAGATCGCAAACGGGGAGATTTAAATCTTTAGCAATATTTCTTATGATCTGTGAATACTTATTTAAATCGCCATCCTGTTGGTTACTATAATCATTTTTTTCACCAATTGTTGTTGGTGTTACCAGCATCACTTTAATATTATGTGCCTGCAATTGCTGAATAATGGCGCGGTAAAATTTTTCAAACTTATCTGCATCTGTTCCGGTACCAAAAGAGCTTTTATGCCAAACATCGTTCACGCCAACCCATATTACCACCACGTCCGGAGATTGTGCGATTACATCTTCCGGCATTCTTAAATAAAGGTCATATACTTTATTACCACCAATGCCTGCACCAATTAAATCGTAGTTTGTAATGTTTTGTTGCGACAGCATATCTTTCATTAAAGAAATGTAACCGCCGGGTTGAGCACCCATTTGCGTTATTGAGTCCCCGAAAAAAATTACCTTTTTATTCTTTGCTCTTGAATCTTTGAGAAAAGACATCAATAATACAACTCCAACAAAAAGAAAGATCCAGATAAGTTTGCTTGTAATAAAGTTCATGACAGTAAATTTTAAGCTACATCAGTCATAATAGGAGTAGTTTCTTTTCCCATTTTTTCAATAAATCTTCTTTCATTAATCATATATCCATTACCTCTTGCACAAAAATGCACGTGCAAATTCTCAATACTCATTGGGTTTCCTTCCGGTATATCTGCAATATTTGTGTGGATCACTTCATGCCCGTCAATAATTACAATTAAACCGCTGCCGATAGCCTCCATTTTATTACCTTCCGTAATTATCATACCTGTGTCTTCTCCCAAACCTATTCCTATGCATGCGGGATTGCTTGCCACAGCCTGCGCCAACCGTACAAAGCGGCCACGCTTTTCAAAATGTGAATCAAATATTACATCATCTATCAAACTTAAACCTGTAGTAATTTTTACTTCCCCCTTTAAATGCGCTCTAAAAGGATTTCCTTCATATATCATTGTGCTGCTCATTGCCATTGCACCGGCAGATGTTCCAGCCACTACAATTTTTTCCTTCCAATATCTCTCAAGCAATGTTTTTAAAAACATGGTGCCGCCAAGTACAGCGGTAAGCCGCATTTGATTGCCGCCGCTTAACATAACACAATCACATTCCTTTAAGCGTTTTAGATACTCAGGCTGGCGCAAATCTTCACGGTTACGAATGTGCATCAGGCCCACATTTACACAACCAACTTTACCAAAAGCATTCAGGTAATTTTCGCCAACCTGGTAAGGTATCATTGATGCTGTTGTAATAACTTCAATTCGTGTTTTTGCACCGCCTGCTTCTTCTACAATACGGCGTAAAATTCCAAGCTCAAAGAAATTAAGGTTGTTTTTATGAATTTCTCCTTTTTCAACTTCCGTTCCTTTGTCTTCTGCGCCGCCTATTGCAATTAGTTTTCCTGTCGGTATTTGCATCATTTAATAATACTGGTTATGCAAAACTACGCTAAACACTTTTTTAAGAAATATATAAAACCGTTAAGCATAACTCAGGTGAATAATATGAGGATAATAAAACCTTTCGGTGACCAGCTTGTAATACATTTAGCTTTGTTGCATCGCAACACTTACACATTTAGCTGACCGGCTTAAGGCTCTACGTTTTAATTATAGATTAATTACAGAATAAGATTTGCAGCGATTAATAACGTGATTGCATACACAAAAATCGTTCCTATAAGAAATATAACATCCGCCACTTTCTCCAGCTTTTTTGAGAATGTACTATCTCTTTTCAATGATAAAAATGACAGTAAAGTGCTTGTCATAAAAAGCGTGGTGGCAATTACTGCCAGCAAGCTCATTGTAGTTCTATCTTCAACTTTCAGCAGCTTTAAAGATGTTAAAACAATAAAACATAAACCAAGCAGGTTCGACGATGCATTTAAAATATGCGGTGATTTCGGATTCATTGAACCAAATTAACAAAAATGATAAATAATAGTTTAAACCTGTGAACTCAAATTTTATCATAATGTTTACAATATTTTGAGCCTTTCAACATTATATAATTAGAGCATTTCAACATGAGTATCAGAGCCTACCGCCTCCTGCGCAATAACAAAGAAGAAGGTCCTTTCACCGCTGAAGAGCTGGTTTATAAAAATTTAAAGCCTTATGATCTTATTTGGGTTGATGGTCGCAGCGCTGCATGGCGATACCCGGGCGAATTAGCAGAATTTAAAAATTTGGCGCCTTTACCAGGTGAGGAAAACGTTGATGTTCAAAATATTAAAACGGTTAATGCTCCTGTAAGTTCTTCTGTGCAGGCTGCAGTTGCTGTAAATGATACAATAGTTGAACCGCACAAAAAGCAAAAACCAAGATATAAAGTTTCGGCGGCGTGGAGCAAGATACAAACAGTAACTGCACCTGTTTATAGTGATGTAACCGTTGCAGAACCGAAGAAAATTTCTGCATCAAAAATTGTTGATTCAACGGTGACGGTTGCAAAAGCAAAATCTTTAAGCTGGGAAGAAGCATGGATGGATTGGGAAAAAGAAAAAGTTATTCCGCATTCAGAGGAACCAGCAAAAATTAAACCTGTTCCTGTTTCAAAGGCAAAAACAATAAATGAGGGTTTTGTGGCTCCTGTACTCGAAACCAAATTTGCACAACCGCTTGATGATTTGAAAGACAAATACATTGAAAATCTTTTATATCAGAAACAATCAAAAAAAGGCATTTCATTAGGAAGATCTTCTGAGTTTGTTATTCCGTCATTAGCCTTGATAATAATCTTCAGCGTTGGTTATTGGTTGCTGAATGGTTCAAATAAAACAACCCAAGTATTAAGTACGAAAACTCCGCAAGCACAACAAAAACAAAAAACAGAAAATACAAACACAATTCCTGCAAATACCGCAGCTACTGAACCTGGTAAAAATATAGCTGATCAAAATGAAAACAACCAGGCCCAGAATGTGCATGATAATCCTTCAGAAAATGAGGCAGCAATAACAGATAAA
>JAFBAF010000138.1 GCA_019247895.1 Parafilimonas sp.
AGCAACGACTGTTGTGTCACTCACTTGTGCTGGTGAAACGTTAATGAGCTTTTTTAGTAAGCAGTAAACAGTAAGCGGTGAACTGTTGGTACTATCTTTAGAGTAAAAATTATTTATGAAACCACATAAAAATCTCGAAGCATGGAAACAAAGTTTTGAACTTGTTAAAGAAGTATATCGAATCACAAATTCATTTCCTGCTGAAGAAAAATTTGGAATAACATCACAATTGCGAAGAGCTGCAGTATCTGTTCCAACCAATATTGCAGAAGGTGCTGCAAGAAGGTCAAAAAAAGAATTCATACAATTCTTGTATATATCAGAAGGTTCGCTAAGTGAAGTAGATACTTTGCTTGAATTATCAGTTGCACTTAATTTGCTTGCTGTTGATTTATCTGTATCACTATTTAATTCTTTAGAAAACATTTCAAAACTTATAATTGGTTTAATTAAGAAACTTGAATCGCAGCTCTAACAGTTCACTGCTTACTGCTCACTGTTTACTCATTAATGATGCATGCTGAAATATTCTGCAATTGGGCCTAGCGCTAAAGGCGGAAAATATGAGAGTGCCGTGACGATTACGATTACTGCAATCGTCATTACACCAAATGTTATGCTGTCTGTGCGTAACGTGCCTGCGCTTTCAGGAATATATTTTTTGTTTGCGAGTGTACCCGCGATTGCAATTGGGCCAATGATGGGAAGAAATCTTGCGAGCAACATTACGATGCCCGTTGTTACGTTCCACCAGATATTATTATCACCTAAACCTTCGAAGCCGCTGCCGTTGTTTGCGGTTGATGATGTGTATTCGTACAATATTTCACTGAAGCCATGATAGCCCGGATTATTTAACCAGGCAGAAGGTTTTACAGCCCAGTCTGCATTGGCATGATGAACAACTATGTAAGCAGCGAATGCAGTTCCCACTTTAATTAAGAAGGCAGAAAGCAATGTTACCAACGCTGCAATTTTTACTTCTCTTGCTTCCACTTTATGCCCTAAAAATTCAGGCGTTCGTCCAACCATTAAGCCCGAGATAAAAACCGCGATGATGATGAAGATGAAGTAGTTTAACAAGCCAACGCCGACACCTCCGTAGAGTGCGTTAATCATCATATCTAACAATACAACACCACCGCTTAATGGCATTAAACTGTCATGCATTCCGTTTACGGAACCGTTGGATGTTGACGTGGTGGCAACACTCCAGTATGCAGTTGCGGCAGCACCGAATCTTACTTCTTTACCTTCCATCGCGCCTGTTGTTTGCGATATGCCAAGCTTTGCAATTTCAGGATTGCCGTGTGTTTCCAAATAAATATTGTTGATGCAAAAGATGATAAATAAGAAAGTCATTACACCAAAAATTACCCATGCTAATTTTTTCTTTTTGATGTAATAACCCATAGCAAAAACTAATGCAATTGATATAACTGCAATGCTTATTGCTTCAATAATATTTGTGAAATAACTTGGGTTTTCAAAAGGTACTGCAGAGTTAGCACCAAAATATCCGCCACCGTTTGTACCAATTTGTTTGATAGCAATCATAGCTGCTGCAGGACCTCTTGATATTTGTTGTGTATCGCCTTGTAATGTTACAATTGTGTCTTTACTTTTTAAACTTGTTGGCGTTCCGTTGAATGCAAGAATAACTGCAACAACAAATGACAAAGGCAATAAAATTCTTGTAATTGATTTTAAAAATATGCTCCAGAAATTACCAAGATTGTTTGTCGTTTTTTCTTTGAACGCATTAAACAATGCAATTAAACATGCAATGCCTGTTGCAGCGCTTACAAATTGTAAAAACATCAACACAAATAGTTGTGTTAAGTAGGTTGCGCCGCTTTCGCCTGAATAATGCTGCAGGTTTGTATTGGTAACAAAACTGATGATGGTATTGAATGCAAGGTCTGGCGTTTGACCAGCATTGCCATCAGGATTTAAGGGCAATTTATGCTGGAAGACCAACATGAAAAATCCATATACAAACCATAATAAATTTATGGTGAGCATGGCTTTTAAAAACGCTGACCAGTTCATTGGTTTGTTAACATCAATACCGCAGATGCGAAAAATAAAACGTTCAACAGGATTCATAAAATCCATCAACGTTCTTTCGCCGTTAAAGACTTTAGCGATATATTTTCCAAGCGGAATAGCGAGTAAAACAGTGAGTAAAAATGTGATGATAACGCCTAAAATTTCTGTGTTCATAATAGTGAGTTGTGAATAGTGAACTGTAAGTGAGATGGTTTAATATCACCATTGACCACTCACCATTCACCATTAAAATTTTTCCGGTTTTATTAATACATACAAGAGATAAATAAAGACCGCGATTGAAATGATTAAAAGAATATTGTTTACCATGTTTTAGATTTTATCGAAGAATTGAATGGATTTATATATAAGCCAAAACAGAATTAAGCCGACGATAAAACATTCGGGTAAAAGCATATTATTTTTTATTGCTGATATGCGAATAAAATGCCTGTGCCATTTATTTTTTTTATGAAGTGCTGAAATGCAGCGATAGCACATGTTTCAGCGTTTTATTATTAAGTGGTGGTTTTATACCAAAGCAAAAACACTTTCAAAATGAAAGGGTGTGTTTTTCAAAATGGAAAGGTAAACTTGAATTAACTGGTTACTATCCCAACTTAATGCGCAATTTTTTGATGATTTTTGACTGCCTTTAACTACGATTATTTTATCACTATCACGCCTTTTAAATATTATCAAACGCTCGATCTTAATCGCCTGAACACCATCAGAATATTACTTCGATTAAAATAAAAGGGCTGACTCAATTAGTCAGCCCTTTATAGATAAGCGCTCTTTGATTTAGGTATCTATTTAATTACAGGAAATTAAAGGAAGCTATTCGTTTTTTTACATATAAGAAAGAAATACAGTTATAACAATGTAAGAGTAATTATACCGTTCGTAAAGTAAGCTTCACAAATTAAATTTTTGTTTATAAATAAGCTCAATAAATAAAACTCAACAAAAATCATTTTTTATTTATGGCAACTTCGCTACCAATCGCTCCGGCATTATGCGCAAAGTATGATATATCATTTTCCATTTTAACCCAGGCACAATCACAAATCGTTTAGGTGTATTTACTACAGCTTTAGCAATCAAAAAAGGTTCAAGCATTAATGATTCGGGCAAATTGAGCCCGGCAGTCATTTTACTGCGAATGTATCCGGCAACAATTACATGCACACTTATATTGCGGATAAAAAGATATTGCCTTAAGCCTGCAAGGTATTGAGTGAAAGCTGCCTTAGTGCTTCCGTAAATGAAATTACTTTTTCGTCCGCGAACACCAGAGAGGGAGGAAAGGCCAATGATCTTTTCTAATCGGGTATTTTGTTTATCGGTAACGATAATGTTTAAAATGGAAACTGCACCGCAGTAATGCACTTTCATCATCTGGTAAGTGCTTGCCCATTCCAGCATGGCAGCTTCATTCTGTTGTAAGAAACCGGCTGCATATACAACAATATTGGGTTTAAAAGGAAGATTATCATAAAACGCACGGTGCGTATCAAAAGCAGCAGCGTCAAAATATTGTATTATTACCGCGTCTGTTAAATTTTGTTGTTCTGCAAAAACTTGCAGTTCATTTATGCTTCTTGATGCTGCAATAACTGTGTTGCCGGCATTGCAATATAATTTTATCGCTTCTTTCGCTACATCAGAATTGGCACCAAGTACAAGAATGGTTTTAGTGGTATGATCTTTATTTAATGAAGACATGATCAAAAATACCAGAATCTCTTTTAGCAGAGCAATTTGTTAGAGTGGTGTATGCGGCTTCATATAATGATTTGAGAACAATATTCCCTGAACGGATTATTTATTGAAGTAAATAAAGCACCTATTGTAATTATTTTAATGAGGCAATATGGTTCAGAAAAGCAAAAAATTTATTTCAATTCCTGTATCTCAATATTTTTCCATCTAACCCTGATACCACCACCTTCATGAATTTGTAAGGCAATAAAGCCAACACCTTCACCAATCTTTTCATCTTTTATATAACACATTTCATGATCATTTAACCAGGTAGTAACTTCATCACCGTCTACTTTTATTTTATAAGTATTCCAGTCACCAAATTTTAAATATTTTTCGTCATCCGGTTTTGGCTGTACAAGCCAGCCTCTTCCATACGACTCATAAATGCCGCCTGTATGCTGGCCCATTGGTGCAACTTCTGCCTGCCATCCGCTGATTTTTACGCCTTCCGGAATTTGTGAACGAAAGAACACACCGCTATTGCCATTTGCCTCCTGTTTGAACTGGAGGGTAAGGATAAAATTTTTATAGTTTTTATCAGTGGATAAATATCCATATTGCTTATCCGGCCCGCTTTCACAAACAAGTTCACCATCTTGTGCATACCATTTTTCAGTACCATGCACCGTCCAGCCTGTAAGATCATTCCCGTTAAACAGTTTTTTTGTTGTTTGTGCTGTTGCAAATAAGCTGATCAACATACCAAAAAAAAGAAGCATTGATTTCATTTAAAATTTTTTATGAAGATAAGGTATACTGAAATGTGAGCGTCCCGATAACCTTTTCAACCTTACCGGCATCAAAATACCTTATTTACAAACTATGGACAGGTTACACAAGCATTTTTAAACAATGCTTAGCAAATATTTTATTACCTTCAACCGAATTGAACTTACTTCAGCACATAGTTAAAGTAATATTTCTGTCAGGCAACCTGATCAAAACTTTATCATTCTTAACTATTTTTACATTTAAAAACCGGTTTAGCCGGCAAAAAAAGCAGTTGTGTTAATATAAAAATTATGGCAAAATCAAAAGAAACGTTTGGTAAAAAGGAAAAAGAGAAACAGCGAATGAAACATCGCCAGGATAAATTAGAAAGGAAAGAAGAGCGTAAGGCAAACGCTAAGAAAGGCCAGTCTCTTGAAGATATGATGGCATATATCGATGAAAACGGGAACCTTTCATCCACACCTCCCGATCCTAAAAGAATGAAAATTTTTAAACAGGAAGATATGAATACAGGCGTGCCCGAGCGGGTTGAAGAAGAAGCAGAAAGGCAGGGTGTAATAAGTTTTTTTAACGATGCCAAAGGTTTTGGTTTTATAAGGACAATTAAAACAGGAGAAAGTATTTTTTTACATGTGAATCAACTTTCAGAACCTGTAAAAGAAAACGATAAAGTAAGCTTTGAAGTGGAAAAAGGCCCCCGTGGCTTAAATGCCATTAACGTGAAAAAAATTAAATAATTTAAATATTTTACAGAACAGTTCTATAAACATAAAACAATGACAAACGATCAAATTCACAATTTTTTATCTTCCCAGAAAGATACAAATCCGCTGGTGCGTATCAGTTTTAAAACACGTAATTCGGTAGTAGGTATTTTCATTCATACACCGGACTTTGACGACCTAAAAGCAAAGAATTTCTGGCGCATTGTATCGCAGGCAAATTTTGAACAATGGAAAAAATCAAAAGATTTTAGCTTGTGCCGTATGTTTAACGGCTCAGAATTTACCAAACTTTCAGCAGCTTAGTTTATTCTGCTTATAAATTATAACTGGAGGATGCTTTTAATTAAGCATCCTTTTTTATTTAAAGCCTCTAATAAATAACCTGGAGTTTTAGTGTACGAAAAAATGTAAGTAAGATAAACAGGAGCAAAAATTACCCAATGTGGTGCGATAACAAGGCAATAGCCAACAATACCCTGAATTTTTTTATGAGACGAAATACTGCAAAAACTAAAAGTGAAGTAAGAAACAAAGTTATTTTCCTGCATCTTCCTTCAGTTTCTCATAATACTTTTTTGCAGATCGTCCAATCTTATTAAACGATGCGCAATATCTGCTGTTGTCATGCTTAAAAATTTTTGATGAAAGTAAGAAAGACGAAATGGAGAAGAGTCATGATACAACAATTAAAGGGTTACGTGCAGTAATGCCTCACATGTAAGTATCAAAATTTTCGGTTACAATAATTATCAAAGTAATATAAGACATCAGCCAAGCGCTTGCTGCAAGTCTTTCATCAGGTCATCCGCATCTTCTATGCCGATGCTTAAACGAATTAATGAATCTTTCAACCCGTTTTTTATTCTTTCTTCTCTTGGAATAGAAGCATGCGTCATTGTTGCCGGATGATTAATCAAACTCTCAACACCACCTAAGCTTTCGGCTAAAGAAATAATTTTAGTTGATGATACTATTCGCTTTAATTCTTCCGGATTTTCATCTATCAATTCGAAACTTATCATACCGCCGAAACCCCGCATTTGTTTTTTTGCAATTGCATGATTTGGATGATCTTCAAAACCCGGCCAGTAAACTTTCGCAACCTTATTATTAGTACGCAAATAATTGGCAATCTTTTCTCCGTTCTCACAATGTTTCTGCATACGCACATGCAATGTTTTTATACCGCGTAAAACCAAAAAGCAATCAAATGGACCAGGAACAGCACCGCTCGTTTTTTGAATAAAATACAGATCATCATACAGCGGTTTATCTTTCATTACAAGGCAGCCTTGTATCACATCACTATGGCCGCTTAAATATTTTGTGGAAGAATGCATCACTATATCTGCACCAAGATCTAAAGGATTTTGGAGGTACGGAGATGCGAAAGTATTATCAACACAAACTATAATTTTATTCGGCTGGGCAAGCTTTGTTATGGCAGCAATATCAACAATATTCATTAATGGATTTGTTGGCGTTTCAAGCCATATCAATTTTGTATTTTGATTGATCAGTTTGGCAACGTTATTACTGTCTTTCATGTCTGCATACCAAAATTTCACACCAAACTTTTCAAAGATTTTTGAAAATAACCGATAAGTGCCGCCATACATATCATTAGCTGCAATTACTTCATCACCAGGTTTTAATAATTTAATTACCGCATCAGTAGCTGCAACCCCGCTGCTGAATATCAAGGCATATTTTCCATTTTCGATTTCTGCGCAGGCATTTTCAAGCGCTGTTCGGGTTGGGTTTCCTGCTCTTGAATAATCATAGCCTTTGTGCACTTCCGGTGATGATTGTATGTAAGTTGACGTTTGATAAATCGGCGTCATAATAGCACCGGTTGTGGGATCGGGTTGCATGCCTGCATGAACATATTTTGTATCGCCTTTGAAAGAATTGTTGTTAGAATCACTCATGTTTTTCTTGTTTAAATATTAATAACTGCTTAATTCAATACTGCAAAAGTATTGGTTGATTCTTTAACTCTCATCCAGGTATTTGATTGATGCCATTCATCAGCAGATTAACACAACTTAACAAATGAATTCCTGTTAAGGTTAAGCGTATCATTTTTTGTTTTGGCGGTACAATATCCGTTGTTAGTGCAAGTTTTTGGTGGTTTAGTGATATTGAAAATATTCAATTGAAGTTTATTAACTCATTTTAACATACCAATGATGTAGAAGCACTTGACTTAAGCCTTCATGCCAGCATAATTTCATGCAATCAATTAATCCAAAAAAAACAATTGTTATGAAAAAAATAATCTCTTATGCGGCTTGTCTTTTGATTGTTACTTCTGTGGCTGCAGCACCAAGTTCAAAAATTCTCCAGGCTTTTAATGCAACGTTTCCCAATGCTAAAAATGTAAAATGGGCTGATGATAAAGCCGGCTATTTTGTAAGCTTTTACCAGAATGAAAATTTTGAAAAGGTATTATATAGTAAAGAAGGTGATTTTGTTTGTTCGTGGAAATATTCAGATGGAAAAGATCTTCCTACAAATATCTTATTAACATTAAATAAAAAATATGATGCTGATAAGATACTTGGAGTAACAGAAGTTACCACTCAAAATAGCTTGGCGTATGAAATAAAAATCACAAAAGGAGATAAGATGTATGCGGTAACAATGATGAGTGACGGAACAATTTCAAAAGAGCAAAAATTTGATTACCAGAACCAGTAATTATTGAATTGTATAAACAACTGCTAATTAATTACATGGCTTTGCAATTGCAAGGCCATTTTTATTTAATAATAAAAGATGTTTCTCAAGCAGCATAAAACTAATTTGTAAAGAAGATAGTTAAGTTTGAAATTTGTTTTATACACTTAAATATGCAGTTAAAACAAACATGGCGGTGGTTTGGACCGGACGACCCGGTTACTTTACAGGATATTTTACAAACAGGCGCATCAGGAATAGTAACGGCGTTACATCAAATTCCGCATGGCGATGTTTGGCCTGTTGAAGAAATTGAGAAGAGAAAAAAAATTATTGAAGCTGCAGGACTAACATGGGATGTTGTTGAAAGTGTTACAGTACATGAAAGTATAAAAACACAAACAGGCAACTATAAAAAATACATAGAGCTGTATAAACAAACGCTTCAAAATCTTGCTGCGTGTGATATAAAAATTGTAACATACAATTTTATGCCTGTTACGGATTGGACGCGAACCAATCTTGATTACATAATGCCTGATGGCTCACGTGCATTATATTTTAACTGGTTTGATTTGGCGGTGTTTGATATGTATATCTTAAAAAGAAAAAATGCTGCAGATGATTACAATGATGACATCATTTATGAAGCAGAAAAAAAATTTCATCAATACACTCAAAAGGAATTGGACGACTTAAAGACAATGATCTTGTTTGGATTGCCGGGAGAAAAAAAAATCACCATACCTGAAGTGCTTGATAAATTGGATTGGTATAAAGATGTTGATCACACAGCATTAAAAGAAAATCTTAAACATTTTCTGCGGGAAATATCTCCTGTTGCAGATGAACTAAATATAAAACTTGCTATTCATCCGGATGATCCTCCGTTTGATGTATTAGGATTGCCGCGCATTGTTTCAAACAAAGACGATATTGATTTTATTCTTTCATCGGTACCCAATGAAAGCAATGGCATTTGTTTTTGCACAGGTTCATTGGGCGCAAGTAAATACAATGATTTGGTCAATATTGTTCAAAGCATTGATACCCGCTTGCATTTTGCACACCTGCGCAATACCAAACGTGATGTGCATGGAAACTTTTATGAAGCGGATCATCTTAACGGCGATACCGACATGTATAATGTTGTAAAAGAAATTTTAGCGATTCAGCAAAAAGTTGAAACGCAAATTCCATTCAGGCCGGATCATGGCCATGTTATGCTGGATGATATAAATAAAAAAACAAACCCGGGCTATTCATGCATTGGCCGTATGCGTGGGCTGGCAGAATTAAGAGGATTAATGTTAGGAATAAGCAGGGCTAATAACTGGCAATAGTTATTCATACATCAATATGTAAATTCGTTTCACTTAATTCTTAAACGTGCAAACATTTATTACCGAAAATTTTTTGTTGCAAAACAATACTGCGAAAAAATTATACTTCGATCATGTTCAGCATTTACCTGTAATAGATTATCATAATCATTTATCTCCGGCTGATATTGCTAACAATAAAATATTTCAATCAATAACTGAAGCATGGTTAAACGGGGATCATTATAAATGGCGGGCCATGCGTGCTAATGGCATTGATGAAAATTTAATTACAGGAAATGCAGATGACTATTCAAAATTTAAAGCATGGGCAAATACAGTTCCTTATACCATGCGCAATCCATTATATCACTGGACGCATTTGGAATTAAAGCATCCATTCAACATTCATGAATTATTGAACAGTGAAAGTGCAGAAAAAATTTATCAAGAATGCAATGAATTATTGCAAACAAAGTTTAGTGTGCTTGAAATTTTAAATTATCATAAAGTTGAGTTGTTATGTACAACAGATAGCCCAGCTGATGATTTGAAATTTCACCGGCAGTTTGCGCAGGATGATCATTCATTAAAAATGTTGCCAACATTCCGGCCTGATGCTTTATTAAATTTTAATGAAAGAGATGAATGGATTAAACAATTTAAACTCCTTGAACAATCAACCAATACATCAATTAATACATTTAATGATTTTATTGTTACGTTACAAAACCGCGTAGAATATTTTCATAGTAATGGCTGTCGTTTATCAGATCATGGTTTTGAATATATGCCTGCATATTCATCACAAAAAATAAATTACGAAAGCATTTTTTTAAGCTTACTGCAAAACAAAGATGTTTTGCAGAATGACATTGCGCACCTGAAGGCATACGTTTTAATCGAACTATGTAAAATGTATCATTCAAAAAACTGGGTTCAACAATTTCATTTAGGTGCAATGCGTAACAATAATTCAAGATTGTTTAAACTGATCGGTAAAGATGCGGGAACAGATTCTATTGGCGATTACCGGCAAGCGAATGCTTTATCTTCTTTTTTAAATGAGTTGGAGAAAGGACAGAAGCTTGCTAAAACGATTTTATACAATCTTAATCCTGCAGATAATGAACTGTTCGCAACATTAGCGGGAAATTTTAATGATGGTTCGGTTGAAGGTAAGATACAATGGGGTGCTGCGTGGTGGTTTTTAGATCAGAAAGATGGAATAGAAAAACAATTGAACACTTTATCAAACATGGGATTGCTTAGCCGCTTTGTTGGAATGGTTACAGATTCAAGAAGCTTTTTATCGTTTAGCCGCCACGATTATTTCAGAAGAATTTTATGCAATGTTATTGGCAATGATATTGAGAAAGGAGAACTGCCAAATGATTTAAACTGGCTTGGGGAAATGCTTATAAATATTTCTTATTACAATGCTAAGCATTTCTTCAACTGGCAATAAATGTTTGCAGCAATTATTTCACAGGAACATCTTTCACGCAACGAAAACCGATATGATTTGAAGCAGACATATATTCTCCTTTGCCGCGGGAACCGATCATATAACGGGTGCAATATTGATCGGTACATAAAAAAGAGCCACCCCGCTGCACTTTCTTTTTTTGATCGGGTTCAGCAGGATCGTATGAATCGGCCGGGCCTTTTGGATTTTTTATAACGGCTTCACCTGCAAGTGATTGATAATAATCTGGACGGTACCAATCGCTGCACCATTCCCAAACATTACCTGCCATATCATATAAACCATAGCCGTTTGCAGGAAATTCTTTTACAGGCGCAATGCCTTTATAGCCATCAAGCCCTTCATCATAAGCGGGAAATCTTCCTTCATAAATATTCGCCATCCACTTACCGTTAGGTTTTAGTTGATTGCCCCAGGTATACATTTCGCCGGCCTTTCCACCTCTTGCCGCGAATTCCCATTCAGCTTCAGTTGGTAATCTTTTACCGGCCCATTTTGCATAAGCTGCCGCATCTTCCCAGCATACGTGTACTACCGGATAACTCTCTTTCCCTTTTAAATCACTGTTTGGGCCAAACGGATGTTTCCAGTTAGCACCGCGTACATAATTCCACCAATCATAATGATTAGTCAGATCGGACGTTGAAACAGGTGTGAAGACAATAGAACCGGCAATAAGGTCTTCATCAGGTACACCCGGAAATTCTTCTTTAGATGGTTTTTTTTCAGCAACCGTTACATACCCGGTAGCCTTTACAAAAGCGGCAAACTCTGCATTTGTTACTTCAGTTTCATCCATGTAAAATCCATTCACATATACACGATGCACCGGTCTTGCATCATCCATTGCTTCTTTTCCGCCATCATTCATGCCAACGGGATTGACACTTCCCATACTAAATTCACCGCCGGGTATCCACGCCATGCCTGGTTCTTTTACAGTTGGTTCAGCTTTGTTAGAAATTGTAGGCTTGAATTCTTTTCCACCTTCCCGCATATAGGTAATACTATCCTGAGGGGTTAAACCCATTTTTGTACATGATACGGCATTATCTATCATTGTTTTTGCCATGCCCTTTTTAACATTAGTATCACCGTTATTGCAGGAAATAATAAGGAGTAAGAAAAGATAAGCACCAACAGTTAAAATAACTTGCTTCATTACAGGCTTTTTGAAGAATGACTATAGTAATTACGATTCTTAAAAGATGAAGTTGCTGTTAACCTTCAAACTTTTTAAATAAAGTAGTTGCTGTATGTCCGCCAAAACCGAATGTGTTATTCATTGCATAATTAATTTTTGCTGAAACGGCTTCACCCATTACTACTTTTAAATGTTTGGGAAAAGAATCGTCAAGATTCTTTGTGTTTATGGTTGGAGGAACAATATCATTCATTACACTAAGCACACAAATAACGGCTTCAATGGCCCCGGCGCCGCCGAGCAAATGGCCTGTCATAGACTTTGTACCACTTACATAAAGTTTATTACTTTGATTGAAGATCCGTTCAATAGCAACAGCTTCACTTGTATCACCAAGCGGCGTTGAGGTTGCATGTGCATTTACATAATCTATGTCTTCCGGTTTTAGATTCGCTTCTTTCATTGCTTTATTCATGCCTAAAACTGCACCACGGCCATCTGGTGGTGTGCCTGTTAGGTGATATGCATCGGCAGCCATGCCGGTTCCAACAAGTTCTGCAAAAATTACAGCATTTCTTTTCATCGCGTGTTCATATTCTTCCAATATTAATGCTGCTCCACCTTCTCCCAATACAAAACCGTCCCTGTCTTTATCAAACGGTCTTGATGCTGCCTGGGGATCATCATTTCTTCTCGATAAGGCTTGGGCGGCATTAAAGCCGCCAATACTTGAGGCTATAATCGGTGCTTCTGAACCACCGGCAATCATTACTGTTGCTTTACCTGCGCGAATGGTATCGAATGCATTAATAATGGCAGTGTTCGAAGATGCGCATGCAGAGACCGGGCAATAGTTTGCACCGTATAACTGGTATCTTATTGAAATAATTCCTGCTGCAATGTCTTCAATTCTTTTTGGTACAAAGAAAGGAGAAAAACGAGGCGTGCCATCTCCAAGGCAAAATTCGGTTACTGCATCTTCATATGTTGTTACACCACCATTACCTGAGGCCCAAATAACTCCCATGTCAGCTCTTTCTTCATCACTATAAGAAGAGAAATCTATGTTACCGCTTGCAACAGCTTCTTCAGTTGCTGCAACCGCATATTGGGAAAAAGGGTCGTATTTGCGCAAGTCTTTTTTATCAAAATATTTTTCGCCATTA
>JAFBAF010000165.1 GCA_019247895.1 Parafilimonas sp.
TTGATAGCTTTTTTTAAATTGATTTTTAAATGAATAAAAATCTTTTGCGCTTCAATCATCATTTTTAGTTCATGGCTTTGCGGATATATCAACTCAAGTTTTTTTGAAATATTATGCAGAATAACATTTCGTCCATTGGTGAGTGAAGAAGTTTCAATTGGTTTATCCCAGCTTATATGCATTTCAATAATTTCATTTTGCAACGAAGCTTGTACAGTAAGCACAGGATCTTTTAAACAGTAGCTGCTAATTTGTTTAAAAGCGTTTTCTGCCAAAGGCAAAAGAATAAAAGGTGCAATTGTTTCGTAAGAAGATGTAACATTGAGCGAAGTATTTACCTGAATGTTTTTTTCCGCAGTGAGTTTTTCAAGATCAATATATTCCTGCAACAACGCAAGTTCTTTATGCAGCGGTACCTTTGATGAAGCATTCTCATACAAAATATATAAAAGCAACTTCCTGATCTTTTTCATTGACTGCGCAGCGATCATCGGTTTTTCATTGGCAATAATTTCCATGCGTGTAAGCAAGTCTGTTAAAAAAGCCGGCTGTATCGCGCCATTATCTTCATGCAATTTCATCTTCTCTTTTTCCTGCTTAATAAGATCTATTTCCTGTTGCTTGATGTACCATAGCTTACCGAGTTTAATAGAAGCAGCTACGCAGCCTTCCATATTTATCTGGCTGAAAAGAATAAAGAAATCATATGAATAATTCGCTGGCGTGCTTATGGAAGTTTTCATTCCAAAACCTTCTCTTATATAAGGCACTAAAAACGTAGCATTTATCTCGTACAAAACAATAAAAGCAATGCTCCCAAGCAACCACAAAAACAACATTCCGAGATATCTTCCCTTATACAAAAATTTCGGAAAAAGAAAGTAAATAATAAAATAACAGAAGCACATATCAAGCGGCGTAGATTCTGCCACTTCTACAAATGATTCAAAAAAGCTTTTTGTAAATCCCAATGACGGATACATAATTACAGCCGACATGGTAGCATAATATAAAATCCATAGAAACCAAAATAATGAGTGCCTGCTTAAACGGTATGACTGTTTATTGGAAAAGACAAACGGATGTATGTTCATTACAGACAATGATTTTGGTTTTACCAAATTAAGGTTTTCTATTTCAAAACAAAAAAGTACAGGTGGTAGAAACCACCCGTAGTTTGTCTAAAATGAGAAAAAAATTCAATCCTTAAGTGTCAAACTTATTAGCAATTTGCTGTTCAATCTTTTAAAGATTACCGAAGCCAATATTTTTTTTACTGAAGCCTGATTTTATAAGATTTAGTTGTCTTATAAAAAGAGCAAGCAGATAAATTCTTTGTTGAAGCCATCTGTAACTATTAACTTTTCTCTTACGTTATCTTAACAAAATTTACGTTGCATTTAATGCTTATGGCACCTGTTGCAACTATAAAAATATTTTTATCGAAAACCAATTCTGTATTCAGGAAGGATTGGCTTGTAAAGCTTATCTGCATACCTGTATTAGCGGTATCTATCTCCAACTTCTGTAACATTATAACAAATACCCGGTATAATGCACCGCATCTTTTTTTAAACTACGCTTGTTTTATTTTATTAGCCTGGATAATTTGGCAAGGCAATGTTCGGTTACTGGTATTTCTCAAAAAAAACATCAATCTTCCTTTTAAACAATATTATAAAAGCATACTCATTTTATATGCGTTCATTATGTTATACACTGCATTGATTGCATCATCAGGTTTATTGTTGTGGTTAGCTTTTTCAAATGAAGATAAAACCGCTTATAAAAATGTATTCACCGCTGTTGTTATTATTATTGTCTCTGCTTTATTTATTACAAATCTTTACGAAATATTTTATCTGAAAGAACAACAGCAAGACATAGAAAAAAGAGCAGAGCAACTGAATGTTGCTAAAACACATGCGGAGCTGGTTGCGCTGAAAAACCAGATCGACCCGCATTTTTTGTTTAATTCACTTAATACATTATCATACCTTATTTCTTCAGATCCTGTAAATGCACGCTTATATAATGATACCCTGGCAAGAGTGTATCGCTATATTTTAATCAACCGCGAGAAAAACCTTATTTCTGTTGGCGATGAAATAGAATTTTTAAGCAATTTCTTTTACTTATTGCGTATCAGATTCGACAACGCAATTGATATGATTATTGAAATGAAAAGTGTTTCTGCTGACGAATTATTCCTTCCTCCAATATCATTACAGATATTACTTGAAAATGCAATAAAGCATAACGAATTAAGCATAGCAAATCCGCTTAAAATCTATGTTACGGTTTCTTCCAATCACATCACTTTAAAAAACAGGATCATTCAAAAAACATACAGCCCGCCATCAACAGGAACCGGTTTAAATAACCTTGATAACCGTTACAAACTTTTAACAGGAAAGAACATTATTGTTTATAAAAACAATGAAGCGTTTACAGTTAAACTCCCACTTATAAATCCACAGGCATGAAAATATTTTTAATAGAAGATGAAACTCCTGCACTTGAAAATTTAAAAATGTGCATCTCCGGCATTGACGGTAATATTGAAATTGCAGGCTCCGCCACCAGTGTTGCAGATAGCCTGAGCTGGCTTAAAAATAATGCTGTGCCCGATCTTATTTTAATGGATATACAACTTTCTGACGGGCTTTCTTTTCATATTTTAAAAGAAGACAATATAAAGTGTCCTGTAATATTTATTACAGCTTATGATAAATATATGGTTGATGCATTTGAATACAATTGCATTGATTACTTATTAAAACCGGTAGAATGTAGCAAGCTGATGAATGCTTTGAATAAGTACAAAAACCTGCAGCATCATTTCATCAACAATTATTCTTCAATCATTGATTTTTTGCAAAGCTCAAAGAAAAACAAATCGAGAATTATTGTAAAAAAAGGCACAGAATTTTTAAGCCTGAGATTAGAAGATGTTATTTATTTCTTTACAGAGCATAAATTAGTTTTTGCTGTTGATAAAGACAATCGCAAATTTTTATGCGAGACAAATTCTTTAAGCGATATCGAAGAAACGCTTGATGAAAAAACCTTCTTTAGAGCAAACAGGAAATACATTGTAAATGCAAACTTCATTGCAAAATTTAAAAGCATTGATAAAAGCAAAATAAGTGTTGACTTATTGTTGCCTCTGAATGAAGAAATAATAGTTAGCCAGGAAAATGCGGCTTCCTTTAAAAAATGGATAAGTGAAATTTAAGTATTTTTTCGTTAACCATTGCCGGCAAATCCCGGATATAAAGTCATTCCGCCATCAACAAATAATGTAGTTCCGTTCACATAATCTGCATCATCACTTGCAAGCCAAACAGCCGCTTTAGCAACATCTTCTGGTTGGCCGATTCTTTTTTCAGGGATAAGTTTTAATAAATTTTGCATATCGGCATTTGTATCCCAAGCATCTTTATTAATGGGTGTTTGTATAGCACCGGGCGCAATGCTGTTGATGCGGATTTTCTCAGATGCAAATTCCTGTGCAATGGTTTGCATCAACATCATAATTCCACCTTTGCTTGCCGCATAATTTGCATGCCCTGCCCATGGAATTTTTTGATGCACACTGCTCATGCAAATTATTTTGCCAATGCTTTTTGATTTGCCGTTATCGCCTCTGCGCAAAAATTCTTTTATTGCTTCTCTCGCACATAAAAACTGGCCTGTAAGATTTATGCCTATCACAAAATTCCATTGTTCCAAAGTCATATCTGTAAATTTTGCATCACTTTGCAAACCTGCATTATTTACCAATATATCAACCGTACCGAACCGGGCACTCACATCAGCAAACATTTTTATCACTTCATCTTCTTTACTTACATCACATTGATAACCGATTGCATCACCATTGCTTGCTTTAATCTCATTCACTATTACTTCTGCCTTTTCTTTTGAAGAGGCTTTGGGATAATTCACAATTACAATAGCACCTTCTTTTGCAAATTCTCTTGCACAACCTTCACCAATGCCCGAGCTCGCGCCTGTAATTATTGCAACCTGTTTATCTAATTTCTTTTCCATTTTTTAAAGAATAATTATGTTACCAGCTGCACATCTTCGTGGCATCACGGTTGTGTCACTCACTTGTACTGCAGTAACATTATTCAACAATTCAGCACTTAATTTTTTTAATCAACTATAATGCCCAGTTAACAGCATGTTGTTTTTGCGCAACAAGAAATTCATTGGTTTTACTGAAATGTTTACAACCAAAAAAACCTTTATCCGCACTATATGGAGAAGGATGAGCTGCTTTTAAAACGTGGTGTTTGGTTTGATCGATCAGCTCTTGTTTTTGATGCGCAAATGCGCCCCATAATAAAAAAATAATACCTTCTTTTTCATCAGAAACTTTTTTTATTACAGCATCTGTAAATTGATGCCATCCAATTTTCGCATGCGAATTAGGTTCGCCTGCACGCACAGTTAATGCGGCATTTAACAACATAACACCTTGTTCAGTCCATGGTGTAAGATCACCTGTTGCAGGTATTGGCACACCAACATCGTCATGCAATTCTTTAAAAATGTTTATCAATGAAGGCGGCGGTTTCACTCCTTCCGGAACAGAAAAGGATAAACCCATTGCTTGCCCTTTTCCATGATATGGATCTTGCCCAAGCAACAACACTTTCAATTTATTAAATGGCGTTTTTTCAAAAGCGTTAAAGATCAAAGAACCCGGAGGGTAGATGATTTTTTGCTGTGCTCTTTCAGTTTTTAAAAAAGCAACAATATTTTCAAAATAAGATTTAGAGAATTCCGGTTGCAAAGCTTTTTTCCAGTTTTTTTCTATCTGAACATCCATTATTTATGGTTTGGATGCAAACTAATTAAAAATTATTTTTGCGGCTCTTTATGGTCCGGTAGCTCAGTTGAATAGAGCAACAGCCTTCTAAGCTGTGGGTCACAGGTTTGAATCCTGTCCGGATCATTCAATCGGATGTTTAATTCCGTAAAAGCATGTGAAATCGCGGTTTCATGTGCTTTTTTTGATTTTAAGCCTCCTTAAATTCCTTTAATTCGCTTCCAGAATTGGTATCCGATTGGTCTCTTCAGAACTTCATAAATATTTTTTCCACTTAATGGCTTTAAAACAATTTTTATAACCTCAACTTGATATTTATATATGAAACAGATTAAAATCACATTCCATTAACTACTGTCAAAGAAGCATAGTAAGAAGCAAGCACCTATTTATTATAGAGTATCTATACACGGTCAAACCGCAATAAAAAAATCAACCGGTTATATTGTTGATATCAACCTATGGGATACAAAAAATAAGCTGGTTAAGCCTAAACACCCTAAAGCATCTGAAATAAACAACGCTTTATCAAGACTTAGGGAACAACTTTATTCAGTTTATTCAAACTTGCAAAAAAATGGCAGTGTTCTAATTTCAGCCATTCCAATATTGTTGAAAGAGCAAAAATCGGATTGTAGCTCATTAATAAATATCTACAATGAGTTCATAAACCATATAAAAATTAGAAGGATTATGCGAAAGGAACAATCAAACATCATCAATTTGTTTTTTTCATTTTGCGAATTTGCGTTGCTTATGCCCCTTAAGCAGTAATTATAAAACAACAGTGTAAGACATTAAAGCTACTGCATCGAGGTACTGGTATACCCTTAGTTAAATAGACAATAAGCCCACACCGAAACGCAAGCGTTATTGCTTCATTCTTGAACTAAAAGAAAATTACCAGTTTGCAAGAAATCAGCTTAACGCTGTAATATTTTGGAGATAAAAATAATGTAAGAATTGATACTTGAACGAAGGTAGGTTTCAGTGAAGCGTTGTTAGTTCCTCTAGAAAATTATTAAACTCTCTTGTCTGTTTTTGACACAGAGCCGTCCTAAAAAAGATTTTCAGTCATTGCAACTTTACATAAATAAAAACATCAACTCATGCAAAAGAAAAGAAAATCACTTGTAATCAGTTTGGTTTTGTTGCTGGCTTTGTCTTCAATTTCGTTGATTACCACTACGCCGGTATTTGCACAGAATTTTAAAGTTTACAAAGGAAGCAATGACTTTATATGGAAAAAACCAGACATTGACATCTCCAAAAAAAC
>JAFBAF010000164.1 GCA_019247895.1 Parafilimonas sp.
TGTTTCCAGATATTGTTTTTCCGTTGAATTAAGTTTAGAGTAAGAAATATTGTTGAGCAAAACGGGCAGCGCTTTTTCGGCCAATAAATTATAATAACTGGTTTGCAATTGTTTCATATCATCTGTTGTAATGTTTTGCATTGATGATAAGTAACGATTAATAAGCCAGCCGCGATATAAAGAAAAACTGCCGGGCATATAATAAGGATAAAATCTTGTGTCGTATGGATTTTGATTTGCGCTGCTTACAAAACCTCTTTCAGGATTATGCATGATCATTTGCAAACTATCAGGAATATATGCCTGCCACAAATAACTGCTGTCTTTTCCCGGCATAATAAAATCACCCTGCCTATACCATAATGCCGGAAATTTTCCTGCCTGGTGAATAGCAATATCACCAGCCTTATCCGCAAATACAATATTCTGCGATGGGCATGTAAATGATGAAACAGCGTTTACATAATCGTTATAGTTTTTTGCACGCAACAATTGTAACACCGAGCCTAATTCATTGCTTTCAAAATGCGCTTGCCAATGGCAGGCATAATATTTATTTGTGTGCAACTTATCAGGATAACTTGCATCATACATTACCGGCCCGAAAACTGTGATAGCAATATGTTCTGTATCATCGGGCTTGTTTTTTACCTTGATAATTTCATTTCGCATCTCAGCATTTTGCCAATTGCCGTTAAACCAATATTGCTGCATTGTGCTATCGCGAAATTGCACTTCATAATAATCTTTAACATCTCGCTCTGCATTGGTTAAACCCCATGCGCAATTATCATTAAAGCCAATTAAAATATTCGGTGCTCCAGGCAATGAAACACCGTACACATTAAACGCAGGAGTGGAGATCTGCATTTCATACCAAAGCGAAGGAAGATTCAAATCAAGATGCGGATCGTTGCATAAAATTGGCCGGCCGCTTTGTGTTTTACTTCCTGCAACCGCCCAATTATTGCTGCCATTATTTTTATCTGGTTTCACAGCTGGATTTAGAGGTGCAACCTGAGTTTTATAATTAAAATAAAGTGAATCTGCAGTTATTGGCGGAGTTACAACAGGTATGTTTCCCAACTTAGGTAAAGAATTAGTAATGATCGCCTGCGATGAATCAACTACATAAGGAAACAATCTTTCATATTGCGCCTTTGTAAGTACTGCTTTTGCATTTGTTCTTTCAAAGTCTTGTTCGTAACCTGCCAGATCAAAAGCCATATATTTCACAAGCAAAGCAGATTTCATATTTGTCCATAACTCAGGTTTATAATTAAGCAGCTTATACTCTACAGGATAATCTTTTTCACTTAGAGAATTAATGTATGAGTTTACACCGGCAGTATATGCATCGCATGCAGCTTTTGTAAGCGGATCACTTTCCATTGCATGTAAACTTTTTTCAGCAGCGTAAACCATTCCAAGCCTTCTGAAAAATTTATCAATTTTTAAAAAGTTAGTTCCGGCTGAAGAATCACCCATTATTTCACTCAATCTTCCGGCAGCTGCATACGTTTGAAATTCCATTTGCCACAACCTGAATTTTGCATGCAGATAACCTTGTACAAACCATGCGTCGTTTTCATTTTCTGCGTACACATGCGGCACCAATCGTTCATCAAAATAAACTTCTGTTTTGCCCCTAAGCTGAGGAAATTTAAGATCGCCATTAAATGTTGCGTTAGCTGGTTCAGCGTTTTGCCAGAATCCTGTTTGGGGCGATAGAAAAAAGCCTAACAGGGGTGTTTTGCTGCCATTCAATGTTAGTTGATGATCTAAAAAATAAATCATCGCAATCGTAATGGCAGCAAAAAAAATACACCAGAAAATTCTCATAGCAATTTCTTAGAATGAATTAAAGTGAAGTTATAATCAGAGCTATGCTTCCAGCGTAGCTTCGGACGATATCTTCATGTTCAATGCTTTGCTTATCGGGCAATTTTGCTCAGCGTTCTTTACGCACTCATCAAATTTTTCTTTGCTTATGCCCGCCACTTTTGCATTTACAACAAGATGTGATTCTGTTAATACACCGTTCTCAAAATTGATGCTGGATGTTGTTTCCAAACGATCCGGTGTAAATCCTGCTTCTCCTAAAACGAAGCTTAGTTTCATTGTAAAACAACCGGCGTGTGCTGCTGCAACCAACTCTTCCGGGTTTGTACCGGTGCCTTCTTCAAATCTTGATTTGTAAGAATATTGTGTGTTTTTAAGTGTGCCGCTTTGTGTATCAAGTGTTCCTTTGCCTTCTTTGCCCGAACCATTCCAAACGGCTGTTGCATGTCTTTTCATAAATATTATTTTTTGTTTTTAAATTACGTGTTCGATTTACAAATTGAAAACAAAATTCACTAATAGCAAAAAGAATGTAGGAGTTGCTACATAATATAAAGTGGGTAAATTATAAACTGAACTTTTGAAACACTGAAACGCTGAAACTTAAAATATGATAAGCTGGCAGGATTTTGAAAAGATAGAAATGCGATGCGGAACTGTAATTGATGTAAACGATTTTCCTAATGCAAGAAAATCAGCTTACCAGTTAACGATCGATTTTGGTGAATTTGGAATTAAAAGATCGTCTGCGCAAATAACTCATCATTATTCAAAAAAAGATTTATTAAACAAACAAGTGATTGCTGTTGTAAATTTTTCTGTAAAGCAGATAGCAAACTTTTTTAGCGAATGTCTTGTGCTTGGTGTTTATGATGAGCAGAATAATGTTGTATTATTACAACCTGAAAGAAAGGTTACAAACGGAATGAAGGTTGGTTAAATGCTATTGGCTATTACCGATCAGCCATTAAGCTTAGATTATGGAAGAATTTTACTACACATATTATCAAAGCCCTATTGGTTTAATTAAGATTGGCGGAACAGAACATTATATCGCCGAATTAGGTTTTATTGATAAGCCCGAACAAATGAAACATGGTGAGCCCGGTATAAGTGAAGTAATGCACCAGTGCACAGAACAATTGATAGAATTTTTTAGTGGCAAAAGAAAAAATTTCGATATACCTGTTTATCAACCCGGCACTTTTTTTCAGCAAAAAGTTTGGGGCGAGTTACTGCAAATTCCTTACGGCAAAACTATGTCTTACCTTGAATTAAGCCGTTTAATTGGGGATGAAAAAGCGATTCGTGCAGTTGCTGCAACCAATGGAAAAAATAAGATCGGCATTATTATTCCATGCCACCGTGTTATCGGCAGCGATAAAAGTTTAGTTGGGTATGCAGGCGGCGTTTGGCGTAAAAAATGGCTATTGCAGCATGAATTTAAAATCACCCACGGCATACAAACTTTGTTTTAACTGACAGTCATAAAAAAAACCTGTAGCTTTTGCTAACAGGTTCTGAAAAAGGTAATTCTTAATTTACCGGAATCATTTGTAAACAAACCGGTTTCTTAACATCAGAGATGAGCGTACTTCCGTTTTCTAATAATCCATAATTTTTATTAATAGTAAAAATTTGAATGGTGTTATTATCCTGGCTTGCCACTAATAAAAAGCGGCCTGTCGGATCTACCATAAACCCGCGTGGATTTGCATTCAGCGGCTGTGTTCCGTTTGCCAACAGTGTTCCATCTGTTTGAACTTTGAACAGCGAAATAGAATTAGATGCGCCGCGATTACTTGTATATAAAAATTTTCCGTTTGGCGTGATATATATTTCCGCACAACCGCGATCGTTTTTTTCACCTGCGGTTGTTGAAGCAATCATTTGCTTTTGTGAAAGCTTTCCGTTATTGTTACTATATACAATTATCTGGCCTGACAGTTCATTTAATAAGTATGCAGTTTTACCATCAGGACTAAATGTAAAATGCCGTGGTCCGAAACCATCATCTATAGTATAATACCCTGTATCTCCGTAAGCTGTCAATACATTTTTAGGATCGCTGCCATTGAAGTTATATTGATACAATCTATCGTTGCCTAAATCAGGTGTAAACAAATATTTTTCGTCAGGTGAAAAAACAACTTCATGCGGATGCGGCATTTCCTGTCGCTTTACGTTTACACCATACCCATCATGACCAACCAACTGCGTATATGGCTGCAAAGAACCATCAGCATTTGTTTTAAAAACAGTAATGTTTCCGCCACTATAGTTTGCTGTAATTACGTTTTTACCTGATGCATCCACTGTAATATGCGCCGGCGCCAAACCATCTGTGGGTTGCTTGTTTAAAAAAGTGAGTTCTCCTT
>JAFBAF010000282.1 GCA_019247895.1 Parafilimonas sp.
TATCGGAATTATACTGGCACCAAATATTTTACATGCAATGGGTGCTGATGCAAATACAATTGCAATAGGCAGTACTTACACAAGAATTGATATTGGTGGAAGTATTGTAATTATGATGCTCTTTCTCATAAACGGAATTTTTCGCGGCGCAGGTGATGCATCAATGGCAATGAAAAGTTTGTGGTTGGCAAATATTTGCAACATCATTCTTTGCCCGTTGTTCATTCGTGGTCTTGGTCCAATACCTGCATTCGGATTAACAGGTGCTGCAATGGCAACAACAACTGGTCGCGGCATTGGTGTGTGCTTTCAATTGTATCATTTGTTTAAAGGCAAATCAAGTATTCAAATACATCGCAAACATTTGAATATAGATTGGTCAATAATCAAATCGCTTATTAAAATTGCATCACCGGCAACATTGCAATTTATTATTGGTTCATGCGGATGGATTGTAATAGCAAGGCTTGTTGCACAAACAGGGCAAAGTGCTGCATCTGCAGGTTATCAAACTGCTATTCGAGTTGTAATATTTTTTATACTTCCGGCATGGGGAATGGGTAATGCAGCGGCAACTTTGGTTGGTCAAAATTTAGGTGCAAAAGAATTAAAACGTGCAGAACAATCAGTGTATAAAGCAGCGAAGTATAATGCAATATTCATGGGCACAGTGTCAATAATATTTTTAACGCTGGCATCACCGATCATTTGGTTTTTCACAAACGATCAGCAGGTGCATGATATTGCAGTGCAGGCATTACGCATTATTACAAGCGGTTATATTTTTTATGGTATTGGAATGGTTATGGGCAGTGCATTCAACGGTGCCGGTGACACGTGGACACCAACATGGATAAACCTGTTTTGCTTTTGGATATTTCAAATACCATTTGCGTACATACTAACTATAACGTTGCACATGGGTCCGTTAGGTTCATTTATTTCAATACCTGTTGCTTATGCGCTGGTAACAATTGTAACATTCATTTATTTCAGAAGAGGTAAATGGAAAAAAATTAAAGTTTGACGGAGATACACAAAATCTCCGTTCAATAAATGAAGGGAGGTTTTATGTTATTCAGATTTTTAAAAAGAATAAATGCAAATGCCGGAATTTTCAACGGTCACTTTGTTGATGTAAAAGCGTTTTATGCTTTTGAATTTAATGCAATTCCATGCATCACATTTATTGGCGATACTGATATAACAAAGGCCTTTGCATTTATAAAAGATAATTGCAATTCGGAAATTGTGAAAACATATCAGCATTCATATCTTAATCATAACGATAAGAATATTTACTTCAATAACACAATTGTTGTTTTAACTTCTGTGAGAATGATTGAAATAGCAGATAATTATTGCCAATTATTGCATACAACAAATCAATACAACTGGGCAAGAAAGTTAGTGAATGATCTGGCTCAATTTAAGATCGTAAAAGATGAACCTGTTTTCAGGCATACACAAATTGTTGGATTTGCAAAAGAAGCAGAGATGAATTAATAAGATTGGAGTAATAGTTGTTGCTCCAATCTTTTAAAAAATTAGTTTGATAGTCACACTCATATTTCCGCACCAGTTATTCAAAGAACATCCGGCATTGCAAAAAGTGCAAACAGTTTATTTGGTAGAAGAATGGTTATTCTTTAAACAATATAAATTTCATAAACAGAAATTAATTCTGCACAGAGCAAGCATGCAGTTTTATAAAGAATGGCTTGAAAAGAAAAATTACAAAGTAGAATATGTCGAATGCAACGAAAGTTATAGTGATGTAAGAAAACTTATTCCGCATCTGAAAAAAAATAAGGTATCGCAGGTAAATTATGCATCGTTAAATGATGATTGGTTAAACAGAAGATTATTGAATGCTTGTAAAAAATCAGGAATAAAAACAAGCATGTACAAAACACCGCAGTTCCTGAATGCTGTTGAAGATGTAGCCAATTATTTTGAAGAGAAACAAAAATATTTTCAAACAGATTTTTATATCTATCAACGCAAACAAAGAAAAATTTTAGTTGATGATGATAATAAACCTGAAGGTGGCAAATGGAGTTTTGATGCGGCAAATCGTTTAAAGTTTCCAAAGAATGAAAAGGTTCCTCTATATAATTTTTCGAAAGAAAATAAATATGTAAAAGAAGCGAGAGATTATGTAAAAAAACATTTCGATAAGAATTATGGCAGTGATGAACCACCGTTTCAAACAGCGAATAGTTTTTACCCAACAACTTTTAAAGAAGCAGAAGATTGGCTGAATGATTTTTTACAGCAACGTCTTGTAAAATTTGGTGCTTATGAAGATGCAATTGTAAAAAATAAAACGATTTTATATCACAGTGTGCTTTCGCCGTTATTGAACGTTGGTTTGTTAACGCCGCAACAAGTGATAGATGAAACATTGAAAGCGTATAAGCAA
>JAFBAF010000237.1 GCA_019247895.1 Parafilimonas sp.
TAAGGAGCAATTAAAATTCCACCGATCGGGAAACCGTTGCCCATGCCTTTTGCCATGGTATAAATGTCAGCATTTACACCAGCGTGATCCAACGCGAAAAACTTTCCGCTTCTGCCATAACCACACTGCACTTCATCAGCAATAAACAATGCATCGTTTGCATCACATAAATTTCTTATCAGCTTTAAAAAACTTTCCGATGCCACATTAATTCCGCCAACACCCTGAATTGCTTCAACAATTACTGCAGCAACTTTATTTCCATTCGTTTGAAAATATTCTTTCAATGCCGCTTCATCATTAAAAGGAAGGAAATCGATGTTCGATGTTTCATTCACCGGCGCAACAATATTTTTATTATCTGTTGCTGCAACAGCCAAAGAAGTTCTTCCGTGAAATGCTTTATTAAAAGCAACAATTTTCTTTTTGCCTGTATGAAAAGATGCAAGCTTCAATGCATTTTCATTCGCTTCTGCACCACTGTTCACTAAGAATAATTGATATTCATCTTTGCCGCTCACTTTGCCTAATTTATTAGCCAGCTCTTGTTGAATCGGAATATGAACAGAGTTTGAATAAAAAGCAATTTTATTTAACTGCTCTTCAATGCGTTGAACCCAATGTGAATGCGTATGACCAATGCTGATTACAGCGTGGCCACCATAAAGATCTAAGTACTGCACACCATTTTCATCCCACACATAAGAGCCCTGGGCTTTGGTAATTGTGATGCCACTCAAAGGATAAACATCGAATAATTTCATAAGTATTTATTGTAATTAATAAGTTTTAAAAATAGTTTGCCTTAAGTTTTAATCCTGTTGTTTCGTTCAATCCAAACATCAAATTCATATTTTGAACCGCCTGGCCTGATGCGCCTTTTAATAAATTATCAAGCGCTGTATGCACCACTAATTTGCTGCCAACTTTTTCCAATTGAATTACACATTTGTTTGTGTTTACAACCTGTTTTAAAAAAATTGCATCGTCACTTACAAAAGTGAAAGCTGAATCTTTATAAAAATCTTTATATGAAGTTTTCAATTCATCCAATGTCATTTCGCAATGAACCGTCGAGCTGGCAAAGATGCCACGAGTGAAATCGCCGCGCCAAGGAACAAAATTAATGCCCCCATTTCCTGAAGGGGTGTTAGGAAAATGTTTCTGCAATTGTTTTATTGATTGAACAATTTCGGCAAGATGCTGATGTGTTAATGTTTTATATGCTTGTATATTATTTGCACGCCAGCTGAAATGCGATGTTGCCATTAATGATTGGCCGGCACCTGTTGAACCAGTGATACCTGTTGTATAAACTTCATCTAACAAACCTGCATATGCCAAAGGCAACAGGCCTAACTGTATTGTTGTTGCAAAGCAACCTGGATTGGCAACACTGTGCGCAGATTGAATTTGCTTTTTATTTAATTCAGGCAAACCGTAAATAAAGTTGCGAGTTTTCAGTTTTGAGTTTTCAGTTAATCTAAAATCGTTGGCTAAATCAATAATTTTTATGTTGTCTGAAAAATCATTTTCTGATAAAAATTTTCTTGATTCGCCATGACCAAGACATAAAAATAAAACATCAATATCGTTGCTGAAAGTGTCAGTGAATTTTAAATCAGTTTCGCCAAGTAAATCCTGGTGCACTTTTGAAATGGCATTGCCTGCATTGCTTTTACTGTGTATAAATTCAAGCTCTGTTTCACGATGATTAATTAATAAACGAATTAATTCTCCACCTGTGTAACCTGCGCCCCCGATGATACCAACTCTTATCTTATTGCTTGTAGTGTTGCTCATACTCGAAGTTCTTAAGCTCCTCCTTTGGAGGAGTTGAGGAGGTTGTGGTACATCGCTGTTTGATTGCCAAATATTTTGCTGAAGCCACGAACATCTTCACCGGTGAAACCTGTATTCATTTCACCATACATTCCAAACTTGCTGTTCATTAAATCATGGTCGCTTTCTATGCCGATGATTTGAAAACGATAAGGCATCAATTGAACAAACACATCTCCTGTTACATTTTGTTGTGAGCTTTGAAGGAACGCTTCAATATCTCGCATTACGGGATCAAGAATTTGACCCTCATGTAACCAGTTACCATAAAAGTTTGCAATATTATCTTTTAAATTCAATTGCCATTTTGTAAGCACATGTTTTTCTAAAGCATGATGCGCTTTGATAATGATCATTGGCGCTGCTGCTTCAAAACCAACACGGCCTTTTATACCAATGATTGTATCGCCAACGTGAATATCTCTGCCGATGCCATAAGCGCTGGCGATAGATTGTAAATATTGTATAGCTTCTGTTGAATGATTAAAATTTCTATCATCAACTTTTATTAATTCACCTTTATTAAAAGTTAACCTCACTTCGACACTTTCAGTTTTACTTACTTGCGTTGGCCAAGCTTCTTCAGGCAACATGCCTTTACTATTTAAAGTCTCTCTTCCGCCAACACTTGTTCCCCATAAACCTTTATTGATTGAATATGCCGCTTTTTCATAATTCATATTAATACCTTTCTGTTTCAGATATTCAATTTCTTCTTCACGAGATAATTTTAAATCACGTATCGGTGTTATGATTTCAATATTAGGAATCATGATATGAAAAACCATATCAAATCGCACCTGGTCGTTACCGGCGCCAGTGCTGCCGTGTGCAACCGCATCTGCATTTAATTTTTTTACATTATCTGCAATATGTAAAGCCTGCACTAAACGTTCTGCACTAACACTTAATGGATAGGTATTATTCTTTAGCACATTTCCAAATACCAAATATTTTATAATGCGATCATAATAACCTTTAACTGCATCAACAGTTGTATGCGATTTCACACCAAGTTTATAAGCATGCTCTTCAATTTTTTTTAATTCAGCTTCGTCAAAACCGCCGGTGTTTACAATAATGCTGTGTACTTCATAACCTTTTTCACCAGCTAAATACTTTACACAAAAACTTGTATCTAAACCGCCGGAAAAACCGAGAACAACTTTGCCCCCAGCCCCTAAAGGGGAGTTTTTTAACTGCTGATTATTTTTGGTTGGTAACATTATTATTAAGAAGAAATATTGTATTTGTTGAATATTAATTTTTAAGATGAAGTGTTGCGAGGCAACGAAGATGCTAAAAGTACACCTGCTGGTCACCAAAAAATTCCTACGAAAAAATTAACGAAAACATTGATGCGAACAAACGCTTTTTCTTTTGATGCTCATCTTTATGTTTATCCTTTCTTTGAAAAGCTTTCATAAACCAACTTTGTTTAAACTTTATCAAACGTTCATACACTTTACTTTTTTCTTCGAAATGATCTTTTGTTTCGTGTGGTTCATAATGATCCGCAGGATCGTACAACATGGCTGTGCACAAGCAATTTTTTCTTTCCTTGCTCATCAATATATCATAGTTCACACAGCTTTTACAGCCGCTCCAAAATTGTTCATCGTTTGTTAACTGCGAATAGGTAACAGGTTCATAACCCAGGTCGCTGTTTATTTTCATTACTGCTAATCCGGTAGTTAAACCAAAAATTTTTGCAGTAGGATATTTTGCTCTTGACAGTTCGAATATCTTTTGCTTTATCTGCTTGGCAACGCCTGTTTTTCTAAATGCAGGCGAAACAATTAAGCCGCTATTGGCAACAAATTCTCCGTGGCTCCATTCTTCAATATAACAAAAGCCAACCCAAATTTTTTCTGTTGTTAAGGCAATAACAGCTTTGCCTTCTATCATTTTATCGATGATATATTGAGGGCTTCGTTTGGCAATACCGGTTCCTCTTGCTTTTGCTGATTCTTCCATTTCTGCAGTTATAATTTCTGCGAAATGTGCATCGCCACTATTGGCTATACGTACTATTATGTGTTGTTCCACTTTGTTTGATGTAAATTATGAGAGATGGTTTTTTATGTAACATGTGTTACATGAAGGAGTAAGGGGGATATTAAATTCTCGGTCGTCGTACCGGTTTAAAACAACGTGGATCAGGTAATAAAACAACACTCATCAATATCCGATGAGAAACATGAAGTTTGTTGTGTGTTGCGTTCTTTTTCAATTCAGTTCAATATAAAATTGTGGGCCAATACTTTTTTTGAAGCAGTAAAATTAATGATGTTTAAAATATAAGTGCGTTAAAATTTTTGTTGCGCCATCATTTAAAAACTAATTATTGTTTGTTTTGATGACAAGTACAAGCATTCAATTAAATAAAAAAGCTTTACAAGTTTGTAAAGCTTTTGGTGGTGTGGGGCGGGATCGAACCGCCGACACAAGGATTTTCAGTCCTTTGCTCTACCGACTGAGCTACCGCACCAACGGGGTGCAAATATAGAGGCTTTTTGCAAAAGTTATTGCGTTAACCGCTATTTTATAATCTGTATATTTTCTTCAGTTAATAAAGGCATGTTCTTAAATCGCAGAAGTACGTTCGCAACAACTATTACATCTTTCTCACAATAAGTTGAAATGCGTTCATGATTTTTTTCTTCATAATACACATCTCTTACTTTGCTTCCATCCATATCGCCTTTAGACGTTGGAACATTTAAAACATTCGCTAATAAGTTAAGTGAAATATAATTTTTATAATCTCCAAACTTCCACCATTGCAAGGTATCGATCATATCTATTTCCCATGGTTTTGCCCCATGCAATTGTAAATACCCTGGCAGTGCTATATTATTTATAACCAACCGGCGGCATATATAAGGTATATCAAACTCTCTTATATTATGGCCGGCAAATTGAAAGCGATTATTTACCTTTTGAAAAGAATTTGTGATCTGCAAGAATTTGTGCAAAATTTCCTGTTCATCGTCGCAACAAATACTTTTAACTTTAAAGCAGATATTTTTATTTACGTCTTCGTAGAAATAGCCTGCTGATATGCAAACAATCTTTCCAAACTCTGCCATAATACCGGCGCGCAATAAGTAACTGTCTTCCGGAGTCAGGTTTTCTGGCACGGTTTTGGAAATTTTGTCGGCCCAAAGTATTTTGATTTCAGCCGGCACCTGTTCAAAATGTTGATAACATGGAACAGTTTCTATATCAATCAAAAGCAGATTAAACAAAGATGTAGATAAGTTCAACGGTTGATTTTTTATTAATAAAAAGCAAGTTTACAAAAATAAATCCCAATATATGAGTTACAGTAATTATCCGTCATCCACTTCGCCCAACCAGCCGGCAGGCCAGCCTAAAGACAACCGTAAATTAATTTATGGTATTTTGATAGCAGCACTTGTTGGTACCTGGGGATATATTATTTATGACAAAAATAAGTCTGGCGAAAAAATAAATCAACTTACAACGCAATATACAGCTGCTGATTCTTCACGCAGTGCTGTTGAAGCTGAATATAACGATGCCTTATCAAGAATGGATTCTTTAACGGGTTCAAACACTAAGCTTACCGGTGATTTAGCTGCACGTAAAAATGAAATTGATAGTTTGAAATCAAGCATTAAATCTGAATTATCAAAAAAGAATGGGGATCTTAGAAAAGCGCACAACATGATCGCTGAATTAAATGGAAAGATTACAGATTTGCTTGCACAGGTTGAACAGTTGAAACAGGAAAATCAAACTTTAACTGTTGCTAATACTGATCTTACCAACCAGCGCGATACACTTACAGTGCAAAAAGCACGGGTACAGCAAACACTTGATACCACTGAAGCGCAGCGTGCACACATCCAGGATGTCGGTTCAACTTTGCATGCATCTAATATAAATATTGCTGCAATTGATATAAAAGGCAGCGGTAAAGAAAAAGTAACAACTACTGCAAAAAGAGCAGATGTATTCAGAATATCTTTCGACCTTGATGAAAACCGTATTGCACCAAGCGGTTCTAAAGATTTATATGTATGCGTTACAGGACCCGATGGTCACCCCATCACCATTCCTGCAAACGGCAGCGGAACTTTCCAGTCACGGGATGAAGGCGAAAAAGTCTTCACTAATAAAGTAACAGTTCAATACGAACAAGGCAAACGCATGCCGGTTAGTTTTGACTGGAAACCAGAAAGCGGAAAATATCAAACAGGAAATTATAAAATTGAAATTTATCAAAACGGGTATAAAATAGGCGAGGGAACAAAAGCATTGAAAAAAGGGGGCTTGTTTAGTTAGGATTAAGGTTTTTGAGCACTTTAAAAAACTCCCGCAGTTATTATATAATTGCGGGATTTTTATTTGCAGCTATTTCTCTATTTTAGATTATGATAAGTCAGTGGCTTAATGGTAAAACGATATTGTTTATAATTGCTGCAGCAATAGTGACAGGCACTATTTTTTATTCGTCTTATCTATCAAAAAAAATCGCCGCAGATGAAAAAAATAAAGTTGAAATATGGGTTGAAGCACAGCGGACTATTCTAAATGCAAACGACGAAGTAAGTTTAAATCTTGCTGCAAAAATTTCTTCTGAGAATAAAGAAATACCTATTATTGAAACAAATGAAAATGATAGTATTAATGCAGGTAATTGCGTCAATCTTGATTCTGAAAAAATTAAAAATGATTCAAATTACCTATATAAAAAACTTGCTGAATTTAAAAAGCAGCATGATCCTATTATTCTAATCTTATCTGAAAAACCTTATACCGCCAATAAATATTATTACGGTGAAAGCAAACTGCAAAGTGAAGTGCAATATTATCCAATCGTTCAACTAATTATTGTAGGATTATTTTTAACGATAACAATTATTGCACAACGCACTTCTTATATAAGCACGCAAAACCAGGTTTGGGCAGGCCTGGCAAAAGAAACAGCACACCAGTTAGGAACACCGGTTTCAAGTTTGAAAGGTTGGGTTGAAGTACTAAAAGAAAATCCTGCAAGTGAAAAACTGAGTTTGGAAATTGAAAAAGATGTTAACCGCCTTGAATTGATTACAGATCGTTTTGGTAAAATAGGAAGCCATCCACATCTCGAAGAGAAGAATGTTGTGGAACAAGTGAGCAGCATGATAGATTACATAAAAAGACGCGCAGGTAAAAATGTAAATATTATTTTAGATAGTAATACAGAGCACGATATCCCGGCTATGATATCTCCGCCATTGTTTGATTGGGTGATTGAAAATCTTTTAAAAAATGCTTTAGATGCCATCGAAAAAAAAGGCATTATAAGAGTGCAAATAAAAGATACTGCCGCGCAGGTTTTAATTGACATTTCTGATACAGGGAAAGGCATCTTGAAAAATAATATTGCCAAAGTTTTTGAACCCGGATTTACTACAAAAAAACGCGGCTGGGGTTTAGGATTAACTTTAAGCAAACGCATAATTGAACAATATCATAAGGGCTCAATTTTTGTTAAACACAGCGAACAAGGCAAAGGCACAACTTTTAGGATAGAGTTAAATAAATAAAAAAATCACTCTACATTTGTCGCAATGCCCAGGTGGTGAAATTGGTAGACACGCTACTTTGAGGTGGTAGTGCCTTAACCGGTGTGCTGGTTCGAATCCAGTCTTGGGCACATATTTAAATGGAGATAATGTTTATTATCTCCATTTTTTTAAACTGCTAATTAAGATATCTGCCTGGTATTTTAAATATCTTCCATAATATTATGAATTTTCATTTTGCACTGGCTCTTGCTGCTTTTTCATTTTGTCTGCAACAGCAGCATCAGGCGTAACATTACTCATAGCAACCTGCATTTTATTTTTGAATCCTGATACTACTTTATCATCTCCACTCATTAATGCATTGTATCCATCTTTAGCAACTTTTACAGGATCATCAAGTTTGCCTTCCTGAACTATTTTGGAATCAAGCATATCTGCTTTATTGAAGAAGTCTGTATCTGTTGCGCCTGGTAACAATGCTGTTATTGTTACGCCGGTATCTTTTGATTCTGAACGAATAGCTTCAGTAAAAGATTGCACAAATGCTTTTGTTCCGTGGTAAATCGATTGATAAGGGCCCGGAACCTTGCTTGCAATTGATGAAAGATTTAAAATTTTTCCATCACCGCGATTTACCATTTGCTTTAAAAAATGTTTGGTAAGAATTACAAGTGATGCAATATTTAAATTGATGATATCGAGCTCACGATAAATATCTGTTTCAACAAACTTTCCATAATAGCCTTGTCCTGCATCATTTACCAAAACATCAACTTGCACATTTTGTTCTGTAAGTTCATCGCATAACTCGAAAGCCGCATCTTGTTTAAACAGATCTTTAGAAATAGTTACAACATCAATATCGTATTGCTGTTTCAATTCATTTGCAGTTGCATCTAATTCAACCTGGTTTCTTGCCACAATAATTAAGTTGTAATTGTCTGCTGCAAATAACTTAGCTAACTCATAGCCAATACCGCTTGTAGCACCTGTTATCAGTGCACACTGATTATTTGTATTCATAAATTTGTTTTATTATTATTACACTACGTAGAATCCGGGTCCTTTAGGTTAGATTTTATGCTGAGAAAATCGTGCCGTTGATTATGTACCAAACAATTTAAATGAAAATTAATAGTGGTATGATACAGGTATATTTTTTATAGATGAAAGGGTGCCAGGTATTAATGCATTATTCAAACTCCATGCTGCTTCCATAATTTGTTGTGGCGATGGATATTTAATGTGCAATGAGTAACAGTGCTTGTTTACAAATTGAATTACTTCATTTTTACTTTGTAAATCTACAGGAACACTATAAGATAATACTGCTGCTTTTGTTTTCCAGGGTTCATGCTGTGGATTTGTTTGCGCATATAATACAACTGCCGGCGTTTGCATTGCTGCTGCAATATGCACTGTTGCTGTATTCACGGTAACTATTAACTGTGCGTGTGCAAGTAATGAAATGAATTCTCCTATGTTCAATAAACCTGCAATTGAATACACGCCATCACCTGCATATTGCTGAATATTATCAGTTAAATTTTTTTCTGCTGATGAGCCACTTAATAATATTGGCTTACCTGTTTTTTCTTGCAGCAACTGTGCAGTTTCAATCCATAACTCTGTTGGATATTCACGTTTCTTTTCGCTTACACCCGGATGCAGAATAATAAAACCATCATCAACATTAATGGATCGCGCAGATAATTTTTGCGAACAAGATGCATGATCGTTTTCATAAAAACTTAAATGAAGTTTATCGTCATTTGTTGTTGCACCAATATGTTTTACTAAACTCAAATCTCTTTCAACCTGGTGCTGAATAAATGTGTAAGGCTCTCTATCAGCAACCCAATCTGTTAATAATGCATAAGGATTTTCCCTGCAATATGCCAGCCTCAATGGAATATTTGCCATGTACGCTAAAAGCGCCGTTGGCAATGGGTTTTGACTATATACAGTAAATATTATTGCTGCCTCAAATTGATATGTTTTTAGTTTTTCAATTAGTTGAAAACATTCATCAGTTTCATTTGCATTATTTGTTTTGATCCATGGCAGATCAAAAACAATCGTTTCATCAATCTCTTTTATAAAAGGCGTAATCAAACTCCCCATTGATGAAGTGAGCAAAGTAATTCTGCAACCAAATGTTTCTTTTAATGCACGAAACGCAGGTGAAGACATAATTACATCGCCCATGTTATCAGCCCTTATGCACAAAATATTTTTACATGTCTTCCACTTATCCATCATTCAAATCACTTTTAATTTGAAACTATTGTTTGTGCGATCATGATCCAGTTTTCAACTGTAAAAGCAGGTGTCCTTTTTTCATTTATTATCCATTCGGTTTCGTTGCCGTTGTTTAATAAAATTGTTTTACAGCCTGCAGCATTACCAGCTTCAACGTCATTTAAAATATCTCCTACCATCCATGAATTATTTAAATCGATATTATTTTTTTTAGCTGCTTCCAGGATCAATCCCGGCTTAGGTTTCCTGCATTCACATTCAATAGTAAATTCCTCTATTTTTCCTTCGGGATGATGCGGGCAATAGTAAATTTCATCCAGCATAACATTAAAATCCGATAATGTTTGTTGAATTACTTCGTGCATAGAATTAAGCTGCTCAACGGTAAAAAAACCTCTTGCAATTCCCGATTGATTTGAAATAAGTATCAATAAAAATTTATTTTTTTTTAATGCAGCAAGGGATTTTATTGCATTGGGCATGAATTCGATCAATGCAGGTTTTGCATTATAAGGAACATCTTTTATCAGCGTGCCATCTCTGTCAATAAAAACGGCTTTCTTCATTTACTGTGTTTTCAATCTCGGCAGAAAAGTCTCCTGCAAAATATTTTCAACACCTCTTAGGTTAAGCTCCGGCAGCAAAATAAGTTTGCCTGCATGTTTTGTTTGTTTACTTGCAAACTGTTCATACAAATTATGAACTGCCTCTGCTACCGAGGACCATGTAAAATATTTATTTACACGTTTAACGGCATTGCGCTTCATTGCTGTAAGTAATACATCATTGGTTACGAGTGTTTCAATTTTTTCTGCTAACGCATTTGAATCTTTCGGCGGTACAAGAAAACCCGACTCTCCATCTTTCACGCTATATTTTATACCACCAACATTTGAACCTATAACAGGCGTTCCGCAAGCCATTGCTTCAAGCGGTGTAATACCAAACGGTTCATACCAGGGCGTTGTAATAAAAACATCTGCGGCAGCATAAAAATACCTTAACACATTCCTGTTTCTTCTGCCTGTAAATGTTACGCAATGCGCAACATTTTCTTCTTCAGCAATTTTTTTAAGACGGCCGATTTCAGGTGTAATTGCTTCATCAGGTTCATCACTTTCACCGCCAACAACCAGCAAACGGATATTTTTTATTGAAGCATTTATTTTACTGAGTGAACGAATAACGGTTTCAACACCTTTGCGCGGAACCATTCTTCCTAATTGTAATAAAATTATTTCATCCTGCTTTAAACCAAGTTTTGCTCTTGCAATTTTTTTATCTATCCTGTAAAATTCATTTGGGTTAAACCCGCATGGAACGATTGTTATTTTCAATCTGTCAGCATTATAATAATTTATCAGATCATCTCTATCCTGCGGACATTCTGCAATTACAACATCAGCATCTTTTACAATCATTCTTTCAATATCAAAACGCTCAACAGGAAATTTATCCATCTCTTTTTGATGTGCTAACCGTACTAAACCCAATGCATGAAATGTAATTACATAAGGAATATTTGTTTGCGTTTTTATGTTTGATGCCACCAAACCGCTCATGAAAAAATTTGCATGCATCAGATCATAACGCAATCCTTCTTCCTTCATAAAACAAAGCATGTTGCGCGTAAACTCATCCATATAACACAACAGCTTTTCTTTTTCAACAAATTGCTCCGGACCCGCTTTTACATTAATCACTCTAACGTTTGGCAGCCAGTTTACCACATCGTCGATCTCTGGATTGTCTTTTCGTGTAAACACATCAACTGAATAACCTTTTAATGCCAGTGCTTTACTAAGTTCAGCAACATATACATTTTGTCCGCCATTATCCACACCACCTAATGTTGCTAATGGTGACGCGTGTTCGCTAATGAATGCTATTCTTTTCAAATGCATATCTTTGTTTTTTAATTGAATTATGAAATCGCTTTAAAGCTTTTACCTCCGCAGGTCAGACGGACTCAAATTTTTGCAGTTCATTTCATAATTAAGGTTGAGTATAGAATTACATATTCAAAAGTTTCTTTCCACTCTTTTACAAACCGCTGAATATTGAATCTTTTTTCAGCATTTATTTTTCCTTTATCACCTATTGTTTTTGCAAGTGCTTTATCATCTAAAAGCAATTGCATTTTTTTAATCAAATAATCTGTATCTGTATGAATAAATCCCGACACTTCATTATCAACAACCGTTACATATTCTGTTGTTGCCAGGCCAATAAATGGAATTCCGATCATCATTGATTCAAGCACCGCAAGACCAAGACTTGTATAACGAATTGGATTAAACAAAAAACGATACCTGCTAATAAATGCCGGCAATTGCGGATGCAATACTTCACCCAAACCACCATATTCTTTTGTTCCCATTCCAACCAGGTCAAGCGGAACGTGTTTGCTAATTTTTTCAAAAATATCTGCACCTAATTTTCTCCCGCGCTGGTGCAAATGATTGATAACAACAATTCCTTTTTCAATCTCGCCCGTGTATTCAACAGTTTGTGGCGTAATGCCATGATCAATCACTTTTACATGATTTGTTTCGTTATTCCACATCAACTTATTAAAGTGTGTAACATGCACTACTAAAATTTCAGGGTCAGTAATTATATGTTTTGTATCTGTCGGATGTTTTGCAGGCGGATCGTGCTCTAAATATATACGTGGCAATGTTCTTTGCTCTTCACTCAGTATATCATATTGATCAACCAAATAATTTTTATTCGTTTGGAATAAAATACAATCGAATTGCATGTTTCTTACTTCGTTCGCATCAACCTCTACCACATTTTTCCCAAATGGAAATGTTGTACCACGTCCATAATATCCTTCATTTTTTTCTTCATTCACAGGTATATAAACATCATAATCACCTTGTGATAAGTAGTACAGGTAACTGCCGTGAATATGCCACGTGAATATCTTGAGCCTTTCAGCTTGATTAGAGAATGGATGAATCATTATGTATTTGGGATTACATATTATCACGTTAAAAAATGATGCCAAGTACATTTAGCTATTTTCCTTACCTATATATATGCAATGAAATTTAGAAGTTGAATTTTTTTAATATTAGGTACATCTTTCTACAATCCGCACAGGCATTGAGTTTCAGCGATGCTTATTACTTTAATTATTATGTGTTGTATGAAAGCGTTGATGTGCATGTGTTATAAGTCAAACTTATAATGTGAAGTGAAGAAGCGGTTTGCTGTTTGATATAATATATTTTTCAAATCCCACATTCGGGAGCAATACATAATCAAAGAATAAATAAAGTATTTATGTTTATACTGGGCATTAATGCAGTGTTCCATGATTCTTCAGCATGTATTATTCATGACGGAAAATTACTGGCAGCTGCAGAAGAAGAAAGATTCACACACATCAAACATGGTAAAAGGCCAATTCCTTTTTCAACATATGAACTACCTTTTCATGCAATTGATTATTGTTTAAAAATCGCGGGCATTCACATAAACGATGTTGATCACATTGCATATTCATTCAATCCATATAAATTATTAGGCAAGCATGCAAAGGCAGAAGAAATTAGTTTGCCATTAAAGCCAAATCAAACCACAAAAAAAGATTGGGATTCTGAATGGGATCCATTGTTTCTTTCTTTAATTGTAAATGCACCGGGACAATTGGCTGATGGTTACCCGCACCATTTGCAAAAACGTTTTGTTGGCGCAACTGCTTCCCCTGCAAAATGGCATTTTATTGATCATCATATTGCGCACGCAGCAAGTGCATTTTATCCTTCTCCGTTTGAGAGATCTGCTGTTATGGTTTTAGATGGTCGCGGTGAAAAAGCAACAAGCAGTTATTATATCGGCGAAGGAAATAAGTTGGAAATGATTGGGGAAGTTTGTATGCCGCATTCACTTGGCTTGTTGTATGAAGATGTTACCACTCATCTTGGTTTCCTGCATTCATCAGATGAATATAAAGTGATGGCATTAGCATCTTATGGTAAGCCTGTGTATTTAAATGCATTTAGAAATATGATTCATGTTGATGAAGACAGCGGTAATTATACAATTGATAAAATTGATTTTGAAGAAGTATTAGGAGCAAAGCGATTTAAGAATGAACCTTTTGAACAAGAGCATTTTGATATTGCACATTCTTTACAAAAAGTATTGGAAGAAACTGCTGTAAAACTTTCAAACTGGTTGTATAAAGAAACGCAATGTGAAAATCTTTGTTTGGCAGGTGGTGTTGCATTGAATTGTGTAATGAATGCAGTGATTCGTGATAACACACCTTTCAAAAATATTTGGGTGCAACCTGCGGCTGGTGATGCGGGCACCGCATTAGGTGCAGCGTTGTGGGTTGATATAAATGAAAGAAAAAATGCCCAGCGTTATGAAATGCACCATGTGTATTGGGGGCCGGATTTTGAAGATAAAGAGATCGAACAATTCTTACAATGGACAAAAGTGCCTTATAGAAAATTAGAAAACGTTGCGGAAGAAACAGCAAAAATATTGGCCGAAGATAAGGTGATCGGTTGGTACCAGGGCAGAATGGAATTTGGCCCGCGTGCTCTTGGAAGCCGTTCTATATTGGCATCGCCGGTAAATGCATCAATGCAGCAAAAATTAAATGAAATAAAAGATAGGGAAGATTTTCGCCCTGTTGCACCGGTTGTGCTGGAAGAAGATGCAGGCGAATGGTTTGAAGATGCAGAATATTCCCCGTTCATGTTGTTTGTATATAATGTGAAAGAAGGCAAGGCTGATAAAATTCCTGCAGTGAGGCATGTAGATAACACGGCACGCATCCAAACTATTAATCGTAACCAACATCCGTTGTATTATGATTTGTTGAGTGAATTTAAAAAACAAACTGGCGTTCCGGTGTTGATCAACACATCATTCAACACAAGAGGAGAACCGATTGTATGTACACCGCGGGATGCAATTGAATGTTTCTGGACGTCACCATTTGATGCGTTGGTAATAAATTCTTTTTTGCTGGAGAAGTAAATGAAATTGTATGAAAGTTTCTGTTGTTATTCCAACATATAAACGACCTGAACTATTAATAAAGTGTTTGAAAAAATTATGCGAACAAAGCTTGTCGAAGAATTTATATGAAGTAATTGTTGTTACTGATGGTGCTGATATAGAAACTGAATCAATCATAAATCTTATGCAACAGCAATGCGCAGATTTTAATTTGCATTGTTATAGCCTTGAAATAAAAAAAGGGCCCGCTGCTGCGAGAAATAAAGGCGCATACTTAGCAAAAGGAGAACTAATATTATTTACAGATGATGATTGTCTTCCTCAGAAAAACTGGATCGAGAATTTTTGGATCGTTTATCAATCCCGGCAAAAAAAATTAATTGCATTTAGCGGAAGAACAATTGTACCGCATAAAAACCTGCCAACCGACTATGAAAAAAATATTGCGCATCTTGAAACAGCAGAGTTTATAACAGCCAATTGCGCATGCACAAAAATAACTTTCAATTTAGTAGGAGGTTTTGATGAGGATTTCCCGATTGCATGGCGCGAAGACAGCGAATTTCAATTTCGTTTAATTAATTATTCAATAGAAATAATAAAAGTTGAAGATGCAATTATTGAACATCCGGTACGTACAGCCCAGTGGGGCATTAGCATTAAAGAACAAAAAAAATCTATGTTCAATGCATTGCTTTATAAAAAGCATCCGGCATTGTATAAAGAAAAAATAAGTGCACATGCAGCGTGGACGTATTATGCAATGATTGTGCTGTTCATAATTTTTATCGCTTCAATTTTCAACGCCAAACCCTTTCTTTCTGCAACAAGCTTTTTGTTATGGATGATGCTTGTTTTATTCTTCACAGAAAAAAGATTAAAAGGCACATCCAAAAAATTTAGTCATATAGCAGAAATGTTTGCAACGTCAATCGTAATTCCTTTTTTATCGGTGTACTGGACTTTATATGGTTCGATAAAATATAAAACCTTACTCCTATGAAATGCTTGTGTTTTTTAAAATCAATTAACCGGTATCAGGTACAAATTTCCCAGGGTGAGCATTGCATCTGTCAAAATAAAAAAATATAAAATATTCAGATGAAGCTATCACCACAAAACATAAAAAAAATCGCTGTTTTTCGTGCATTACAATTAGGCGATATGCTTTGCGCCGTGCCTGCTATGCGTGCTTTGCGCAAAGCGTATCCAACTGCAGAAATTACGTTGCTTGGTTTGCCATGGGCACAATCATTTGTTGACCGTTTTAATAACTATTTTGATCGGTTTATACATTTTCCAGGCTGCCAGGGTTTGCCCGAACAGGATTATGATGAACAGGTGTTGCATGCATTCATCAAGCAAATGAAAAAAGAAAAATTTGATTTGGTTTTGCAGATGCAGGGCAACGGAACAATCGTAAATCCGTTAATGTTTTTGTTTGATGCAAAGCATGTTGCCGGCTTTTATAACGATGACAGTTATGTTGCTTCTGATTTATTTTTAGAATACCCAAATCATGGCCCTGAAGTAGAGAGACATATGGCATTGATGAATCATTTAGGCATTCCTTCTGCAGGAACAGCGCTTGAGTTTCCGCTTACAGAAAAAGATTATAAAGATCACAGCGGGCTATTAATTCCAATTATAGAAAAGCAATATGTTGTTGTGCATCCGGGTTCCCGCGGAAATTGGAGGCAATGGCCGCCGGCATCTTTTGCTGTACTTGCTGATTATTGTATTGAACAAGGTTTTACCGTTGTTGTTACTGCGACAAATGATGAGAAAGAAATTACGCGGGAATTATTTAAATGTATGCATCATCCGGCAATTGATTTAACAGGCAAAACAAGTTTGGGTGCAGTTGCTGTAATGATACAAAATGCGTTTATGCTGATCGCTAATTGTACAGGTGTTTCTCATATTGCTTCTTCAGTGCAAACACCAAGTGTAATTATTAGCATGGATGGTGAACCTGAACGCTGGGCACCATTGAATAAAGAAATCCATCGCGCAGTTGACTGGACAAAAAATGCAAATTTTAAAATTGTGTTTGATGAAACTGTTGCATTAATTAACTCATTAAAACAATCGCAAAAGCATCTACATAATCCTGAGCTGTATCATATTCCAATTACTTAAACGGGGCACAACCTTTGAGTTATTTATAAACTTGAACATTTTTCAACCCGGCCTTTAAAAATTTAAATACAAATTTTTTAGTATGGAAAGCAAAAAAAAAGAAACACCTTTAGCAACAAAAACATCTAAACGTGATAAAGAAGTAATTAAAACGAATAGTGAAAAGCAAAGAGCCGAACAATCGAAAAAAGATACGAAAGAAAAACATGTTGAACACAACTATGATAAAGATCAGGAATAAAAAATAACGCTATGGAAAATACAATCAACCGCCGCAAAGTAATTGCAGGCATTGGGGCAGGTTTTGCCGCACTTGCAATTAAACCCGTATCCGCAAACGCAAACAACATACAAATGGAAACAGGTTCACCAAAGGATTTGGAAGATCCGACAACAAAATATCCAAGGCCACCTTTTCAGGAACAGAAACAAGAATGGCCGGGGCTTGCAAGCAAAATGAATCCGAAACCAGATCATGGAGAAAAAAGTTATAAAGGTTCGGGCAGATTAAAAGGGAGAAAAGCATTGATAACCGGTGGCGATTCAGGCATGGGCCGTGCGGCAGCAATTGCTTACGCACGTGAAGGCGCAGATGTTGCCATCAACTATTATCCTACGGAAGAACCGGATGCAAAAGAAGTGATTGAATTAATAAAGGCAGAAGGCAGAAAAGCAATAGCATTACCTGGCGATCTGCGTGATGAAGCATTTTGCAAGAAATTAGTTGAAGATGCATTCAGCGGGTTAGGTGGTCTTGATATTATTGTAAACAATGCAGCAAGGCAGCAAACGCGTGCATCAATACTTGATATAACTACAGAAGATTTTGATGCAACAATGAAAACAAATATTTATGCACCATTCTGGATTATTAAAGCAGCGTTGCCCCATTTACAGCCTGGTTCTGTAATTATTGGTACAACATCAGAGCAGGCATACGATCCCTCTGCTGACTTGTATGATTATGCACAAACAAAAGCAGCAACGATGAACTATGTAAAATCATTAGCCAAGCAGTTAGGGCCTAAAGGCATTCGGGTTTGCGGCGTTGCCCCGGGGCCAATATGGACGCCATTGCAAGTAAGTGGCGGCGCAACAATGGAAAAGCTAAAACAATTTGGAGGCGATACTGCCTTAGGCAGACCAGGGCAACCTGCTGAGTTAGCTTCTATTTATGTGCAGCTTGCTGCAAGTGACGGCAGTTTTGCTACAGGCAATATATATGGTTCAGGCGGTGGTAAAGGCCAGCCTTAATAATTATTCTTATGGAAAAAAAAGATAAAAGTAAACAAAACGATACCTCGGCAAAAGCATCTGCCGAGCGGGGAAAAAAAGCGATTGATGCAGCAAAGAAAACTGCGCCAACGGAAAAGGAAAAAAAGGATGCAGAGCAAAAAAAAGATGCAGAGCAATGGAGAAATGAAGGCTGAATTATGAAAGCAGAAATTCACATTGGCACTTCAGGATGGAGTTATAAGCATTGGAAAAATATTTATTATCCTGAAGGATTAAAGGCCACCGACTGGCTAACCTTTTATGCGCAAACATTTAAAATAACGGAGCTCAATACAAGCTTTTATCATTTGCCGACATTAACAACAACAACAGGATGGGCAAAAAAAGTACCCGCAGGTTTTATGTTTTGTCCAAAGATGAGCCGTTACCTCACACACATGAAAAAATTGAACGATCCGGAAGAAAGCTTCGCTCAATTTTTTGATGTGTTTACGCCTTTAAAAAGAAAGCTTGGTCCCGTATTAATACAACTGCCGCCATCATTGCATTTTCATGCAGGCAAGGCTGAACATGTATACAAACTTTGCAAAAAACAATATGCATATTACAAGTTTGCAATGGAAGTACGCCATACCTCATGGCTTGAAAAAGAAAGTTTGGATTTAATGAAGCAATACAATATTGCATTTGTAATTGCGCAATCAGGAACACGCTTTCCTTATGCAGAATATATAACGGCGCAACATATTTATGTGCGCTTTCACGGGCCCCAGCAATTATATGCATCTTCTTATTCCGATGAACAACTGCAAAATTTCGCAATATTATTTAGGCAATGGAAAGATGAAGGACACAGCGTTTGGGCTTTTTTTAATAATGATGTTTTTGGATATGCTATCGAAAATGCAAAACGTTTAATTGCAATGTGTGAAAATTAAAACGCATAATCGTGTATGGTTTTACAATTCTAATAAGATTTTTTTTTGAAACATTCTCTTCTGATTGCTCATAACAGTAATGATTATCAAAAACGGTTAAAAGAAATAAATTGGCGGAATAAATTTCCCGAGTTTTATACAGTTTAAATTAAAAAAAAGCCGCTTCGATTAAAGCGGCTTAAATAGATTATTGAAATATTATTCTCCAGCCTTTACCAGGCCAAGTTTTGCCTCCAGGCTTAGTGTAGCGTGAGGCACAGCACGTAATCTTGCTTTGTCTATTAGCTTACCTGTTACACGGCAAATGCCGTAAGTTTTATTTTCAATTCTTATCAATGCTTTTTCCAGATGATCTATGTAAGTGATTTGACGGCTTGCCATTTGGCTGAGCTGTTCTCTTTCCATACTTATACTCCCGTCTTCCATTGTCATGTAGCGGTTTTCACTTTCATCACCGCCCATATCATCTTTACGTGTAATTAATCCTTGTAAATAGGCCAGTTCTTTCTTTGCAGAATCTAATTTTCTTTGAATTAATTCTCTGAATTCATTTAATTCTGTATCACTATAGCGTACTAAGGGTTCATTAGACTTCGCCGGTTCCTGCCTTTGCTCAAGAGACTTGTACGAAGGCTGGTAAGGCACACTCGTTTTAGCTGTTATTTTAGGCAGCTTAACTTCTTTGATCGGCTCTTGTTTTACAGGCTTTTTTACATTACTCACAGGAATTTCCTCTTTCTTTTTTTGTTTTGACATAGGTATCGTTTTTTCATGCTTTTGCATGGGTTTAACTGGTTGTTTTGTAACTGTTTTTACCGGCGCTGCACTTTTTTTAACTGGTGGGGCAGGTTTAACAGCTGTTTTTTTAGCCGCTTTTTTCAAGCTTACAACCTTGCTTTTGGCTTTTGGCGCAGGTTTACTTGTTTTAACAGCAGGCTTTTTAGCAGTTTTTTTGGCTGCCTTTGGCGCTGCTTTTTTTACCTGCGCAGCTTTTTTAGTTGCAGGCTTTGCTGTTTTTTTTATTGCTTTTTTCTGCGGCATAGTTCGTTATGCTTTTTTGTTTATTCTCACTTT
>JAFBAF010000002.1 GCA_019247895.1 Parafilimonas sp.
TTGGCACATTATAGTCAATTTGTGACGATGGCGATACATAACCGGGTTGATCATTTACATACAATATTCCCGCCTTCACTTGTATTTTATCGCCCGGCATTCCAACACAACGCTTAATATAATTATCTGTTTTATCGTAAGGATGGACAAGAATGGGATAGTTAGCTTTTAATGCATCTCTATTCCCGTTAAATTGTTCGCGTAAAACATCATAATATAATATTGCGCTTCCATAATTTTCGAGATTGATGATTGTATCCCCGGCCGGCACATTAAATACTACAACATCATTCCTTTTTATTGATGTAAATCCCGGTAATCGTTTATATGGCAATTCTATCCATGTAAGATAAGAAGGTGTGGTTTTTGAACCGGGCATTGTGTTATGGACGAACGGAAAACTTATTGGTGTTGAAGGAAGCCTTGGACCGTAACTTAATTTACTTACAAACAGAAAGTCGTTTATAAGCAAGGTTTTTTCCATGCTTTCTGTTGGAATGGTATAGGCTTCAAAAATAAACGTTCGGATAAGTGTGGCAGCAACTACGGCAAATACAGCCGCATCGGCCCATTCCCGCGCAGCAGATTTTTTATAGTGCTTCATCGCATCTTTTCCGCCCCATCTTATATCTTTTGAAAAGCCTACATACGGCAAATAAATAAATGGAAGAAAAACGGCAGCTGCATGTTGCAAAAAAGTAAACTGGCCAAAATGCATTACAAAAATTATCACTATCCAGATAGTGATAAACTGCCCGGCGATTGGAATAAATTGCAGCCAGAACCAAACTTTTTTCAAGCCGGTTTTTTCAACCATGCACCATGTATTATAAAATGGTATAAAGGCTTTCCACGGTGCAATACCGGCTTTTTTAAACATGCCGTAAACGCCAATATGCCAGCCAATAGTTGCGAGTATAAATATTATCCATCCCATATTTTTATTTTAAAAGCAACAAAAATAATAATCTAATCATGGCAGCGCAATTAACCACAGTAAAGTTTTCTTAAATATGAAGTATGGATATAAAACTATTTTAGAAAATTGATGTTATTGATACAGTTTACTACTCTAATGAACCATTTTACTATTAAGGATATAGAAAATTTGAGCGGCATTAAAGCGCACACATTACGCATTTGGGAGAAACGATATGGCATCATTACACCCAAACGAAAACTGAGCAAGCATCGCTTTTACGACGGAGAAGATCTTAAACAGATTTTACGCATTACGCATTTATACAATAACGGTTACAAAATTTCAGCAATCGCAAATATGAAACCAGATGAGTTATCATCATACAAAACCGGTATTTCCTCAAAGCAAGAAAGCATAATAAAAATACTTATTGAAGCAACGATTGACCTGGATGAACATACATTAAGCAAAACATTCCGGGAAGCAATTGCAGCTTATGGATTAGAAAACTGTATTGTGAATATTGTATTTCCATATTTTGAAAAGATCGGCTTGTTGTGGATGAATGATATTGCACTACCTGCACAGGAGAGATTTGCGAGCAACATTCTTGTAAAAAAAATAATTGCCGAAATTGATAAGCTTGAAACATTATTTGATGATGAGCAACCGGCAACCATCGTGTTTGCGCCATTAAACGAACACCACGAAGTGCCATTGTTATTTATGCATTACCTGCTTAAAAAAAGCAACCGGAATGTTTTATATATCGGTGTAAATACAGATTTCCACATATTGGATGCTTACGTTAATTTACATAAGCACTCATGCTTATATTTTCATGTGGTCACTTATCTTTTGCATGACGATATAAACAATTATGTAAAACTGTTATTGCAACGGTATCCAACGCAAAAAATAATTATGTCGGGAAAGCTTACATCGCTTGTTTCTGAAAGCTCGGGTAACCTGCATCTGCTTCATTCGCTTGATGAAACGATAGCTTTTGCTAACGGAAGTTTTAAGCCTTTTAATTAGCACGTTCAATTACCATCGCACTTGCGCCGCCACCGCCATTACAAATACCAGCCGCACCAAGTTTTGCATTGTTTTGTTTGAGTATGTTGATAAGCGTTACTATTATTCTTGCGCCGCTGCAACCCAACGGGTGGCCAATAGAAACAGCGCCGCCACGTACATTTACTTTTGAAGCATCTAATCCCATCTTTTGAATGTTAGCAATACCAACAATAGAGAACGCTTCATTCAATTCAAAAAAATCTATATCACTCATTTTTAAACCTGCTTTTTCAACAGCTTTTGGAAGCGCAATAGAAGGTGTTGTGGTGAACCATTCCGGTGCCTGTTCTGCATCAGCATAACTTTTTATTATTGCCAAAGGTTGTATGTTTAATTCTTCCGCTTTTTCTTTGCTCATTAAAACCAAAGCCGCTGCGCCATCATTCATTGTACTTGCATTGGCTGCAGTTACTGTTCCGTCTTTTTGAAAAGCCGGTTTTAATTCAGGTATCTTATCAAATTTTACATTAAATGGTTCTTCATCCTTTGCAAATTTTAATGGCTCACCTTTACGTTGCGGAATTTCAACAGCTACCACTTCATCATTAAATTTTCCTTCATTCCAAGCCTGCTGGCTGCGTTTATAACTTTCAATGGCAAACGCATCCTGCTCATCACGGGTAATATTGCATTCCTTAGCACACAATTCTGCCGCATTGCCCATTGCATAGTTTTTATATACGTCCGTTAGGCCATCTTTTGCCAAACCATCAACCAA
>JAFBAF010000019.1 GCA_019247895.1 Parafilimonas sp.
TATTTCTCGATTACTTTAGGCGCAGGTTCAGCCAGCCATATTTCTTTTGCTTTGCGTGTATCTTCTCCTGAAAATAAAGCAATGGCTTCATCAACAGCAGCCTGTTGCCGGCGAAAGTCGAGTATGTTGCCATAAGGTTTTGTATCGTTTAAAATACGGTTAGTACGGCTGAATGCCTGTATCAATCCATGATACTTCAGGTTCTTATCAACATACAATGTATTCAGGTATTTGGAATCAAAACCGGTAAGCAGCATGTCCACCACAATCAGCACATCTATTTTATTTTGATGCGGATAATCTGCATTGGTGTACTTATGGTCTTTCATGCGTTGCTGCACATCCTGGTAGTATAAATCAAATTCACCAATGCTGTGATTGGTTTTATATTGTTCATTATAATCGTTAATGATTGTTTTTAATGCCAGCTTTTTTTCTTCGGGATTTTGTTCATTATCTAATTTTTCCTGCGGTAAGTCTTCCTGCAACTGTTTTATATCAGCGCTGTTTTTTTCATTCTGATCTTTTGTTGCTTGTGCAGGCGGAGAAAACACACAGGTAATGTTTAACGGAATAAAATCTTCGTCAGTTGCTTTGCGATGCGCCTGTATATCTTTAAACAAGTTATAATAAGCGATAGCATCATTAATACTCGCAGTTGCGAACAGGGCATTAAAGCGGCGTGAATACGTTGCTGCATCATGTTTGGTTAACAGCGCTTCCGCTATTGCCTGTTTCGTTATAAGCTCACCTGTTTTTGGTTTATAGTTGCCATCTGGTTTAAAATAATCAACATGAAATTGCAATACATTTTTGTCTTCAATAGCATGTGTAATGGTGTAAGCATGCAATTGTTTTTGAAAAATATCTTTCGTGGTTTTATAAGTGCCTTCGGTGCCATCTATTTGAACATAGTTTGCATTTTCTTCAAAAATGGGTGTGCCTGTAAAACCAAACAATTGTGAATTAGGAAAGAATTCTTTGATGGCTTTATGATTGTCGCCGAATTGTGAACGATGACATTCATCGAAAATAAATACCAATCTTTTTTGACTCAGAGGTTGTAAACGTTCTTTATAATTTTTTTTATGGTCAGCGTCAAGCGCTAAACCAAGTTTTTGAATGGTAGTGACAATTACTTTATCAGCATAATCTTCACTCAACATGCGCCTTACTAATGTTTCTGTATTTGTATTCTCCTCAACACAACCTTCCTGGAATTTATTGAACTCTTCACGGGTTTGGCGGTCGAGGTCTTTGCGGTCAACAACAAATAAACATTTTTCAATATCAGCATTGTCTTTTAATAAAGTGGATGCTTTAAAAGAGGTAAGTGTTTTGCCGCTGCCTGTTGTATGCCATATATAACCGTTGCCTCTATTCTGATTTATACACTCAACGATAGCTTTTACTGCATAGATTTGATAAGGACGCATCACCATTAATTTCTGTTCACTTTCCACCAACACCATGTAGCGGCTTATTATTTCACTTAGCGTGCACTTTGCTAAAAACTTTTCAGCAAAATCATAGAGGTTGTCAATCTTTTTATTGTCAACGCTTGCCCATTTATAGACAGGTAAAAATTGTTCATCAGCATTAAAACTAAAATGCTGATTGCGGTTATTGGAAAAGTAAAAAGTCTCAGAACGATTACTTACAATAAAGAGTTGTATAAAACATAGCAGCGAATTCGTATAACCATTACCCGGGTCATTTTTATAATCTACAATCTGCTGCATGGCACGGCATGGACTAATTTGCAATGTTTTTAATTCGATTTGCACAACCGGAATTCCATTGATGAGTAGAATAACATCGTAACGATGGTTACTGTTTTCCGTATTTATCCGTAATTGGTTAATTACTTCAAATTCATTCTTGCACCAGTCTTTAATATTTACAAGTGTATAATGTAATGGTGTACCATCTTCGCGTTGAAAGCTGTTACGTTGCCGTAACACTTTAGAAGCAGTAAATATATCAGGATTTATAATCTCATCTCTTAATCTTGCAAATTCAGCATTCGTTAAATTAACCCTGTTAAGTGTTTCAAATTTCTTACGGAAGTTTTGTTCAAGGGCGTTACGGTCACGAATATCAGACCTGTAAGTATATTTAAGGTCTTGCAGTTTTCCTATAAAACCGTATTCTATTTCGGGTTCGTTAACCATTATAAATTTCTGCGGTGAAAAGTACAGATGTTTTATTGTTTAAGAAAGCGTTTTGGTGCAACTGTATAAAGTTTCTTTATTCGTCTTCTTATTTTGAAGATCTGTATTTTCTCATTAACTCAGAGATAATGACATCGGAAATTAATTTAGGGTCTACATTTATAATTGCAGAAAACTTAAATATTTGTTGATACGAAAACTTTTCAGGATTATGTAATCGATCAATGTACCTGCCATGATTCATATTCAAATCCCGAGAAACACTTGTAGGAAAAAGTTTTTCCAAATCTCGCATTTGTCGCACATTACCTTGTTCGAACATCGACTTTATTGATAAATATGTTGTATTTACAGACTTTGGCATTATGCATTAATCATAAGACAAAGCTGAGCGGTAGAATAAATAGTCTTCGAATAAATTAATATATCGTAAATAAAAATTTACGAATTGTAAATAAAAATAGTAAATTTGAATTGCATGAGCGAAGCCATTCGGCCATGAGAGAAAAATAAAAAACCGCTTCAAACGAAGCGGTTTTTTATGCTGCCGGTTAGCTACGGCTTTTGAATAAATAATCCTAAAGGCGTATGATGATCCTGCGTGTAATTTTGAAAACAGTTTTTCACTGTACTGTTACATTGTGGAGTAGCAGCCCTTACCTGCGCTTCCGTCTTATCTTCCAGGAAAGTGCCTGTTGCAACGCCATTCGCATCATAGATCATCCAGTCATAAACCGGGTCTATGCTGTTTGCTTTTGGTGGCGCAGTAAATGCTGAAGCAGAAACAGCCAATATTATGGCTATAATGCCGCCGAGATACTTTTCATTGTATATAATTTAATTTTTAAAATGTGCCTACTCTTTTCACAGGTTTTCGGCTTCTCCTGTTTATTGCAATAAAAATCTTGTAAGCATTATGTGCTTAATAACTTCTCTTGTTTTCGTTTCAGGTAAATACCAAGCAGCGAAAGGATAAGAAAGAATAGGCTGAAAACAATATGTTCCCTCCATGTGAGCTTCGCAATAACGCCGCCGCACGAACATGGAAGGCTTTTCTCAAAACTTACCATCACAATTAAGAATAAAGTAAATGCCGTAAGAAGGATAGTCGAAACAATAAAACCGGCATATTGAAATTGTGGAATAAAAAGAAGTAAGGCTGTAATAATTTCAGCAACCGGGATAGCCCATGATAAAAAAACAGCAGCATATCCAATCAAAGGAAACTTTAGTAACTGGGCTTTGAACATTTGTACGTCTTGCAATTTGCTAAACGCAGCATAAGTAAATAGTAGCATTAGTAAGCTGGATAAAATCTGGATGAAGATGGGCCGCTTCATAGGTG
>JAFBAF010000020.1 GCA_019247895.1 Parafilimonas sp.
CCCTGATAAAGTAGCCGATCAAATATCAGATGCCTTAATTGATAATTTTTTAGCCTTTGACCCGCAGAGCAAAGTAGCTTGCGAAACATTGGTTACAACCGGGCAAGTTGTCCTCGCCGGGGAAGTAAAATCGAAAGCTTATTTAGATGTACAGGAAATTGCCCGGGGCGTAATTCGCAAAATAGGATATACTAAAAGCGAATATATGTTCGAAGCACATTCATGCGGCGTGCTGTCTGCGATTCATGAACAATCTGCCGACATTAATCAAGGTGTAGACAGGGCAAGCAAAGAAGACCAAGGTGCCGGCGACCAGGGAATGATGTTTGGTTATGCGATTAACGAAACGGAAGAATACATGCCGCTGGCATTAAGCCTTGCACATAAACTATTAATTGAATTAGCTGCATTGCGCCGTGAAAACAATGAAATAAAATATTTAAGGCCTGATGCGAAGAGCCAGGTTACTTTGGAATATGATGATAACAACAAACCAATACGAATAGATGCAATTGTTGTTTCAACGCAGCATGATGATTTTGCAGATGAAGCAACCATGCAAAACCAAATAAAAAAAGATGTAATTGATATTCTAATTCCGCGCATTAAAAATCATTACCCGCAATACGCACATTTTTTTGATGGTAATATTACTTATCATATTAATCCAACAGGCAAATTTGTAATTGGCGGCCCGCATGGCGATACAGGATTAACCGGCAGAAAAATTATTGTTGATACTTATGGTGGCAGAGGCGCTCATGGCGGCGGTGCTTTCAGCGGCAAAGATCCAAGTAAAGTTGATCGCTCTGCAGCTTACGCAACCCGTCACATTGCCAAAAATTTAGTGGCTGCCGGTGTATGCGATGAGGCTCTGGTACAGGTTTCTTATGCAATTGGAGTTGCCAAACCAACAAGTATTAATGTAAAAACATTTGGCACTTCAAAGGTTAATTTAAATGATGGGGAAATCAGTAAAAAAGTTGAAAGCATTTTTGATCTTCGCCCCTACTTTATAGAACAGCGCTTAAAATTGCGCAATCCCATTTACAGCGAAACAGCAGCCTATGGCCACATGGGCCGCAAAAATGAAACTGTTGAAAAAACATTTTCTTCTCCCGAAGGCAAAAAAATTACAAAACATGTTGAATTGTTTACCTGGGAAAAACTGGATTTCGTTGATAAAATAAAACAAGCTTTTGGATTGAAGTAATAAAATCTTTCAACTTAATATTATAAATAGTTGAGCTTGCTCAACTATTTTTTTGCCTGAGAAACTCATAAATATCTTTCCAGTTTTTTGTTTCGAGCGACAAAGCTATTGCGCGTAACACTTCGATTGTATCTGTAATTTCCGTCATGCCTTTACCTTCTGTATGATGCAACCATAATGCTTTGCAGCCAAGATTTTTTGCCAACTGCACATCAGTGATCCTGTCTCCAATTACAAAAGAATTTTCAAGATCATAATCCGTGTTGTTCATGTATTGTTTTACCATGCCAATGCGTGGTTTTCTGTTTGGTGATTTATCTTCTTTGAATGAGCCATCAATATAAACGGCATCAAAATGTACATCTTCATTTTCAAAAGCTTTAATAATAAAATCATGTATTGGCTGAAAATCTGAATAAGGAAAATACTCAGTTCCTAAGCCATCTTGGTTACTTACCATTATCAATTCATACTCAAATTCTGTTGCAATTAAATTCATGTATTTAAAAACATGAGGATAAAATTGCAATTTATCCCAGCTATCAATATTGCCTGACACAGGTTCATGTATTAATGTTCCATCGCGATCAATAAATAAAATTCTTTTTGCCATAAATGCAATGTTACTTATTTGTTTTTTATGTTGAATGATGGTGTAAATACAATTATTTGCCGCGGATAAAAACATTTTTATACTTTTAAAATATTATTCACCTAACGAAGCTTTTATGAACAGTTCAAGAAGAAAATTTATAACACAGAGCGCACTTACCGTTGCGGGAATCTCCCTGCTAAAGTCAAATGCATTTTCAAAACCTTTTGCAAGCGATCATATTGTGGGCATTCAATTGTACACGATTCGGGATGACATGAAAAAAGATCCTGTTGCAACATTAAAGCAGTTGTCATCAATTGGCTATACACATGTTGAACATGCAGGCTATAGTAACAGGAAGTTTTACGGTTATTCGCCTGCTGATTTTAAAAAAATTTTAAGCGATAACGGATTAACAATGCTGAGCGGGCATAGCGGACTTGATGGTGACAGGTGGAATAAAAGCACTAACGATTTTACAGATGAATGGAAATATACTTTTGATGATGCTGCAGCTGTTGGAATGAAATATGTGATTAGTCCGGGCGTTGATGAAAGCCTTTGTAAAACCGAAGACGATTTTAAGTGGTACATGAATTTGTTTAATAAAACCGGAGAGATGGCAAAAAAATCAGGAGTAGCATTTGCATATCATAATGAAAGTTATGAATTCAATCATAACTTAAATAATGTGAGATTGTATGATATTCTTTTAAAATCAACAGACCCTGCTCTTGTAAAACAGCAAATAGATATTGGCAACATGTACGCTCCGGGCGGAAGAGCAATGGAATATTTAAAAAACTATCCCGGCAGATTTTTCTCTATGCATGTAAAAGATGAAATAAAAAGTTCAACACATGAAGAAGGCTATGAAAGCGCGATTTTAGGGACAGGCGTAATTGGAGTAAAAGAAATTGTTGACTATGCAAAAAAGAATGGCAGCACCAAACATTTTATAATTGAACAGGAATCTTACCAGGATAAAACGCCGATTGATTGCGCGAAGGAAGACCTTGATATCATGAAAAAATGGGGCTATTAATAATTTTTATAGTAGAATTTAGTTTGAATAACTAATTCGTAATTTCTTCAACCAGCGCTTTTTCTTCTTTAAATGCAACACGTGGTTTTAATCCAAGCAATTGAAACATTGCATCGTCTTCTTCAAAGCTTGGGTTTGGTGTAGTTAATAATTTATCGCCTGCAAAAATTGAGTTTGCACCAGCCATAAAACATAAAGCTTGTTCAGAAACGCTCATGCTCGTTCTGCCGGCGCTTAAACGCACCATTGCTTTTGGCATAAGAATTCTTGCTGTCGCAATCATTCTTATCATATCCCAAACATCAACTTTATCATTGTTCGCTAATGGTGTTCCCGCAATGGCAACCAATGCATTTATCGGTACACTTTCAGGATGTTCAGGCATTGTAGATAATGTGTGCAACATCTTAATTCGATCTTCGTGCGTTTCCCCCAAACCGATAATGCCGCCGCAACAAACACTAACGCCAGCTTTGCGCACATTATCTAAAGTTTGCAAACGGTCATCGTAAGTTCTTGTTGTAATAATGTGGTCATAATATTCAGACGATGTATCCAAATTATGATTGTATGCGTACAAGCCTGCATCTGCTAATTTTTGTGCCTGCGTTTCAGTAAGCATTCCAAGTGTGCAACAAACTTCCATCCCCATTTCATTTACACCTTTTACCATTTCGATTACACGATCAAAGTCGCGGTTATCTCTTACTTCACGCCAGGCTGCGCCCATGCAAAAGCGTGTGCTTCCTGCATCTTTTGCTTTTTGTGCGTAAGACAATACTTCATCTTTTTTCATTAAAGCATGCACGTTAACGCCGGTATTATAGCGTGCAGCCTGCGGACAATAAGCGCAATCTTCAACACAACCGCCGGTTTTGATACTTAGCAATGTACAAACCTGCACTTCCGCGGTATCATTAAATTTTTTATGAATGTTTGCTGCTCTGAAGACTAATTCCAATAAGGGTGAATTATATATTTCGTAAATTTCTTCTAATGTCCAGTTGGTGCGAATTGCACTTTGCATATTCATCATTTTAAAACAAAAATAGGGAAGTTGACTTTTATAGACGAAATGTTATGAAGCCATAGCTTCATAATCATTGAAAAAAAATATGCCGATGAGAAATAAATTAAGCACTATTGCACTAAAAACTGCGAATGAATATAATCAACAACATCACGGTAGTTTTTATTTTGATTATAAACGGCAAGCTGCCTGTCGGCACCGGTACCCTGCTCTAATATTTTATGTATATGATTAATAGCATGCCGGCTGCCAAGTTCATCAACCACATCATCAACAAAATCTAATAACTCATAAATAAGCAACCGCGTGTTTACTTCTGATTCTTTGCCAAAATCAATCAGGCTTCCATCAATCCCATACCTGCCGGCCCGCCACTTATTTTCATTGATCAATGCACGCTGATAAGTAATGAAATTTAAATTTTGAGAACGAAGCTTATACAACTTTGCGCAAATAGCCTGGAACAATGCCGCAATTGAAATGGTTTCATTAATAGTCATTGGTACATCACATATCCTGAATTCAACTGTATTAAAAAACGGATGAACCCTCAAATCCCACCAAATCTTTTTTGCGTTGTCAATGCAATTGGTTTTTATAAGAAGGTTTACGTAATTATCGTATGCTTCAATGCTTTCAAAATAATCCGGAACGCCTGTACGAGGAAATTTATCAAACACTTTTGTGCGGAAAGATTTATACCCTGTTTGCCTGCCTTCCCAAAAAGGTGAATTAGTGCTTAAAGCGTAAACGTGCGGCAAAAAATATCTCGCCGAATTAGCAATATGAATAGCCATCCTGCGGTCTTCCATTCCAACGTGTACATGCAACCCAAAGATCAGATTACTGCGTGCCGCTTCCTGCAATTCATCCACGATTTGATTATAGCGAATATGGTCTGTAATTAACTGTCTTTCCCAATGGCTAAAAGGATGCGTGCCCGATGCGCCCATCCAAAAACCAAGGCTCTCCGCAATTTGTGAAATGGTTGTACGAAGTGTGGTAACATCACGATGCGCTTCATCAATATTCCGGCAAATATCAGTTCCAACTTCAACAACTGCCTGGTGCATTTCTGCCTTAACCTTGTCTTTAATTATTTTATGCCCTTCGGTTACGATTTTTTGTTCATGACTTTTTAGTTCCCTTGTTTCAGGATCTAAAACCATATATTCTTCTTCAACACCAAGTGTGAAATGTTTATAGTTTATTTGTGACATAGCTGTGATGTGTTGATTTGGTGATGTATTTATTTCTTTATTATCAAATCATCAAATTGTCTCATCATCAAATTAGATTAAGTTTTCTTTATTAGCACTTGTTCTCACATATTCACCCCATGTAAGACTATCTTTTCCCTCCTGGTAAGACTGAGCTTTTTCTATTGCATAATTTGCTGCAGTTTCTACAACCCATGCAAAATTTTCTTCACCAACGCTGTTACGGTCAGCGTCAGGAGCAGGGTTACAAAAATCTATTGCATAAGGAACGCCATCTCTCAAAGCCAATTCAACCGTGTTAAAATCGTAGCCAAGATATTTATTAATGCGAAGTACAATAACTTCCATCTCCTTTAATTTTTCAGGCGATGGTTTAAAACCGGCAACATAACGAAGATGATGCGGGTTTCGCGGTTCATATGGCATTATTCGCACATGCTTTCCTCCAATACAATAACAGCGATAATATTCTTCAAACACAATTTCTTCCTGCAGCAACATTACCAACTGGCCGGTTTCCGCATGTTTATCAAAAAAATCAGCCATACTGTTTAGCTTATATACATTTTTCCAGCCGCCGCCCGCAAATGGTTTCATATAAGCGGGAAAACCAACATAATCAAAAATGCCATCCCAATCTAACGGATAAGCAAGATTTGAAAAAGAATTATCGGTTGTATCTGTTGGCAAATCTCTTGAAGGCAGAATCACCGTTTTTGGAACAGGCACATTAATTTTTGTAGCCAGGCAGTTATTAAAAAATTTTTCGTCTGCACTCCACCAAAAAGGATTGTTGATTACAGCCGTACCTGTTAAAGCTGCATTTTTTAAAAACGCACGATAAAAAGGAACATCCTGGCTAATGCGATCGATAATCACTGAATAATCTGTTGGCTCGCCTTGCATCACTTTGTCGATGCGCACAGGCTCTGCTTTTATTCCATCAACATCTTTACTATTTACTCTTTCTATAAATGCCTGCGGAAAAGTTCTTTCCTGCCCAAATAAAATGCCGATCTTTTTCATATTTTATTTTTTTGTTTAGCAATATGCAATCGCCATAAAATCCGCTACGGCTATTTCATATTTAAATTTTTATGTTGAAGGTAATCGCTTCAATTTAAAGAAATTACTTACATCTCATTTTTTTTAAAAGAAAAATAATACAGGTTTTTTGTATAGTTTATATTTGAAGTTTTATGAAGAGCAGTAAAACCGGGTTAACCAATATTCTTGTTGAACAAGCTACAATTAACTCCAAATTCTTAGAAAGAGATGTTATCCTTGATGCTTATTTGCCTATTCGTGTTGCTCACCCGGAACAAATGAGTTTGTTGCTTATAAACGACGGGCAGGATTTGCCTAAAATGCCTTTTGAAGAAATTCTTGACGACTTGTTAATGAAAGAAAAAATAGAGCCTGTTTTATGTGCAGGCATTTATTGCGGTCCCGACAGGAAAATGGAGTATGGAGTTGCAGGCGAACCGGATTATAAAGGCCGTGGCGCAAAAGCAGCCAATTACACCAATTTTATTTTTAATGAATTATTGCCGCAAATACATGAGATGTATAATGTGCCTTCATTTAAAGAAAAATCTTTTGCCGGCTTTTCCTTAGGCGGACTAAGTGCGCTTGATATTGTTTGGAACCATCCCGAAGAATTTGCAAACGTCGGGGTTTTCAGCGGCTCGTTGTGGTGGCGCAGTAAAGGTTACAGGGAAGGCTACGATGATAACCAGGATCGTATTATGCACCGGCAAATTAAAAATGGCGGGTTTTATCCCTGGCTGAAATTTTTTTTCGAATGCGGGATTTTAGATGAAAAAGCAGACCGGAATAATAACGGCGTAATAGATGCCATTGACGATACGCTTGACCTGATAAAGGAACTAAAGAAAAAAGGATACAATGATGCCAGTATAAAGTACACTGAATTGGCAGATGGCAAACATGATGTTCCTACCTGGGCAAAGGCTTTTCCGGAATTTTTGAAATGGTGCTGGGGTAAAGATCAATAAAAGAAAACTGATGCCGAAGTTATAATTGAACTATTGACTTAAATTTTTCAAAGAATACTGAACTTCTTAAGTCTCCTGATTTTAATAACCTGCATAAAAAAGCAGTCTTGCTGCGGTATTGATTGTTGCAGTTAATTAAAGTAAAAATACTTTATGAAATATTAGTTCCGGCATAGTAAAAAGGCGCACAAGACCAATTATGCAAGCATTTAGAAACGTTATGGATAAAATAAAAGATGATTTTAAAGAATTTATAGCTGGACAATTAACTAATTTTAGCCTGTGAAATTGATAGCAATGATATTAATTTTAAGCTTAACTGCTTTTTTCACGGAAGTTTCGGTTATGCCATTCAGGCAAACCAACAGCATGCATTGTGCGAAGACGGATAATTGTTCTAAATGTGCCAGGATGCCTGCAAAGGATGCCTGCCAAAACGCTGATAAAAAAACGAATGAACCTTGTAATAAAAGTGCGGCTTGCTTTAGCTGTCCTTTATGTTTGGTTTTCCTTCCACTTAATTATAGTGCTGCACAATCAATTCAACTATTTAATAAAACTGTTTATTCTTTATACAAAGACAATATTGTTTCTGCTTTTATACCTGAAACATGGAAGCCGCCAAATACATAAAAATGCATTACAATCACAGTAAATAATTCATTCAATTTTAAATTATAAAAATATGAAACGCATAGCAATGGCAGCTTTAGCCTTAATGTTAGTTGTTGGAAGTTTTGCCGGCGACAATCATAAGCAAGCTGCAAAAAAGGAATGCACTAAATGTGATAAATCACAATGCACCCCGGCATGTAACCAAAGTGGTTGCTGTCATAAAAGCTAATAAATAGCTTTGAAGGCAAAGCCCCGCTTATGCGGGGTTTTGCTTTTAGAAGACACTGGAAAAAGGGAAATAAAAGATTTAAAAACATAACGGCGTAATGAGAGACTACGCCAAGCGTTGAGATATAAAATTCCTTTAGCTATGGCTCGTACATATACGAACCGGGGCTGCCATGAACATAGCATTAAATCCTTAATTGGTTAGATAAGAAGTTCCTGTTTGTGACTTAAAGAACTGCTGGTTCAGGCTTCCGCTTACCAGTTTACCTACACCGTCTTTCCATTCAAAGTTGCTTAAATCTCCTATACTAATCACAAGTGAGCCACCCATATAAACGAATGGTTTGTAACCAAATATTTTGAGGGTTTCCGTTTCTCCGGCTTTATGCTGAAAGGGATGGGAAAACTTTAATACACCGGGTTGCTTTGTATCATTTGCTACTTTTGTTCCCTGGTATTTTGCCATCAGCTTTGCGGGTGCAACACCTGCATACATGTGCTCAAAAATTGGTAGCTTGTTTAAAGTCCATGCACTATCTCCTGTTAACTTAACTTCTGATATTTCAACCCAGGCTGTGTCTGAAGATGGATTAAAATGTGGCGGATCCGTAAATTTTATATGCGGGATATTATTCACAAGACACATCGGAAATGAGACATTGGCTGTACTGTCGGGATTGAAATCAAAATAATACTGGTTATTGTAAGTGTCGTAATATTCAACTGTATGCAATTTTATCTGTGCAATGGTGCCCGAGGTTGAGCTGTCAACAGGATTATATTGAATTACTGCATTATAATTTGCGTTGCCGTTTTGCTGAATTTCAATTCCGGGATTAAACCAATAATACCCACCCGGCCAAACAATGTAATTATTTATGCTTTGAACAGCCGGATAAGTAACTTCAAAATTCATTTGATCAATCCATATATGTTTTGTTGAACTGATTTGAAACACTGCCGTCGAAGTATTGCCGTTAGCTATAAACTGGGATGGTGTTGCAGGTTTTAATATTCCCGATTGAACTGCGATAACATTGTTGGTTGCATAATCAGAGACATTACCCGCATTGATTTTTGAGTAATTATTAATTTCTTTTTTACAGGCTGCAGTTATTGTGAGCAGCAATGAAATTAATACGATCGGTTTAATTTGAAAATGTTGCATAGGTAAAACGGTTTAATAGTTATGGTTTGTTGATTGTAAGATAAGATACTTTTTAAAAAGATACACTGTTTTCCTGTATTGGGCGTTCTCCCAACATTCTGGCCATAGGGGTGTCGACATGAACTAAAGTGTTGGAAATTTTAAACTTAGTTAAGAAACATTATAAGGAAAGCAATCAAGTAATTGATAACATGTAAAGAGATTGTGCCGAAGAATGAAAGTGCACTGCAATGTCCTGTTCTGCTTACTAAGCTTTGCTAATGAGACCTTACGGGAAAAAGAAGAAAAGACGATTTGCGATGTGTAGATATATTGGTTGCTGCGGCTGTTGTATTGTTTGCATAAATATTAAATTTGTTAATGATAATGAGCATTAAAAGTATCTATGCTAATTTTTCCATGCTGGTTCATATTATCATATTAGCAAGCAGGCGATTTTTATGGTTTCACATAGTGGTTTGCCCGAATGTTTTTTGATGCAAGAACAACCGTTTGTTTAACTCTTTCTTGTCTGGTTTCACGTCTTTTCGCACTTAAAATCCATTCTATAATGATCTTTTTAGAAGATGGTGAAAACAGACTGAAATTTTTTAGAGCAGTTTTATTTTGTGCCAAGCGTTTTTGAAGGTCATCCGGAAGGATGATGTTCCCGCTTCTGTCTAAAACGGTCCATGTACCAGAAGTCTTTGCTATATCAATCATTTCCTGTCCGGCTGCCGTCATTAAGCCTTTAGCTATTAGCTTGCCTGCTCTTTCGCGGTTTATTTTGCTCCAATTGCTCCCGGGTTTACGTTTTGCAAAATATAAATAATAGCTCTCGCTATCCCTTTTATTAGGTTTGCTGTCAATCCAACCAAAACATAAAGATTGTTCTACAGCTTCATTATAATACACGCTCGGAGTTTTACTTGCCTTGTGATAAATAATTAACCAGACACAAGTCTCTTTATTGTGGTTTTTCTCAAGCCATTTACGCCAGGCTTTAACTGTCCTGGCATGAAAGGCTTTAATTCCGTTGTGAGTTTCCATGCGATAAGTGCTGTCAAATGTTGCTGGCTGCCAATGTTACGGCCCTGGTTATATCAGCATTGCATTGCAGAAAAAAGAAAGCTGTAATAGTAAACTGCATTTCTTATTTTGATTTTTGATTATGGTCTGGCTTCCTTGTTGCTTGAAGAATGCATTAAAACAAAAAAGAAGAAAATTACAACAGTATACCCTTTTTATTTTTGTTACTTAATGACTATATAAATTATTAAATGAATAAGGCGATCATCCTGCTACTATTATTCCCTTTTGCTGCACATTCTCAAAACACATTTAAAGCAATTATTAAAAATGAAGATACAAAGGAACCTTTGAAGCGAGCAAGTGTACGCATTAAAGATTTAGAACGCTTTACAACTACCGACAGCAATGGTGTCGTTATCATGAATGATATTCCCAACGGCAAACATGAAATTGAAATAACAAATATTGGTTACGATGACCTGGAAGAAGAACTCCACTTCCCTTTATCATCCAATGACACATTGCAATTGCTGCTCGAATCCAATGAAGCAATACTGAGTGATGTAGTTGTTTCAACCACACGAACAGGCAGAAGCATCGGCAATACACCCACGAGAGTGGAAGTAATAGCACAGGATGAAATACATGAAGAAGCAACCATGCATCCCGGCGACATACGAATGTTACTGGCTGAAACTACTGGTATCCAGGCGCAACAAACATCCGCTGCAAGCGGCACAGCCAATATCCGGATCGAAGGCTTAGATGGCCGTTATACGCAACTTCTCAAAGACGGATTTCCAATTTATTCGGGTGAAGCAAATGGTTTAGGTTTACTGCAAACTCCTCCATTGGATTTACAGCAGGTTGAAATAATAAAGGGGTCTGCATCTACATTATATGGCGGCGGCGCTATCGCAGGATTGATAAACCTTTTAACGAAGACTCCTTCAGACAAAAGACAATTAAATTTTAATATTAATGGTACATCTGCGAAAGGCCTTGACATCAATGGCTTTTACAGCGAAAAATTCAATAAAACCGGGATAACATTATTTGCATCACGAAATTCCAACGAAGCATATGCGCCTTCAAATACTGTTTTTACTGCCATACCAAAATTTGAACGATATACTTTTAATCCCAAATGGTTTTTGTACTTCAATGATAAAACAAAACTTGTTTTTGGAATAAACACAACATTTGAAGATCGTTTAGGCGGAGACATCAATTTTATTGAAGGCAAGGGCGACAGCACACATACATATTTTGAAAAAAACAAAACAAAGCGGGTATCTGCTGAACTTTCATTCATGCATAGTTTTAATGACAAGAGCAGTTTCAATATAAAAAACAGTGCCAGTTATTTTAACAGGGCGATAAGCAGCAATAACTACGCATTTAACGGAACGCAATACAGCTCCTATACTGAAGCGACCTATATCATCAAGTCAGGAAAAACAGATTGGGTTGCGGGAATAAATATAATAACTGACCGATTTGCGGAAGACAGCGTAAGCATAGTACCATTGAGAAACTACACACAAACAACCATGGGTGGCTTCATTCAAAATACATGGAACGCGGCAAACTGGCTGACGTTGGAAACGGGGCTGCGTGAGGATTATGTAAATGAATATGGAGCAGCTCTTTTGCCACACTTCTCCTCTTTATTTAAAGTAGCAAAGGGATTATCAAGCCGCATTACAGCCGGCCTTGGCTATAAACCACCTACTATTTTTACCGAGGAAAGTGAAAAAATCCTTTACAAGAATGTATTGCCTGTTAATAGTTTAACGAACAGCCTGGAAAGAAGCTATGGAATTAACGGAGATATAAATTATGCAACAACATTTGATGAGCTTCATTTCAGCATCAACCAGTTTTTCTTTTATACACACGTAAATCATCCTTTGTTGCTTGATACAGTTGCAAACGGTTTTAACCAGTTTCAAAATATAAATGGCAACATCACTTCAAGCGGTGCGGAGACAAATGCAAGGTTTGGTTATAATGATTTTGAACTTTATCTTGGTTATACTTATATAAATGCAAAGCTTGCTAAAGATAACATTGTTATTGAAAATCCACTTACTCCAAAACATCGCTTTAATACCGCAATTGTATATGAGCAGGAAGACAAATGGCGAATCGGTTATGAGCTTTATTATTTCAGCAAACAGGTTTTAACGGACGGCTCTATCGGCAGGCATTATTGGCTTACCGGTTTTGTAGCAGAAAAATTCTGGGATAAGTTTTCATTATATGCAAACTTTGAAAACCTTGGTAATGTACGGCAAACAAAATTTGAAAGTATTTATTCCGGCACTGTAAGCAATCCGATATTTAAAGATATTTATGCTCCTTTGGATGGTTTTGTATTTAATGGTGGTGTAATAGTCAAATTATAGTCAAATACAGTTTTTAGGAAGCCTTATTTGGGAGTGAAAAACACGCCGGGGCAGAAAAAGGGTCTCGTGATTTTGCACAATTGCTAAATGATGACCCCGCCGCTATGACAGGAAAGGAACAATAAATACACGCAGGGCCTCGCCGCCTTGCACATAACCTTTAGCGAAGACCCCGCTGCGACAAAATGATGACCGCGCTACGACAGAAAAATTAGAAGGCGTGGAAGAAGTTGTGTATGATTAATTAATTATTGAAAATTTGATAAACTGTTGGGCACTTTTCTCAATGCTCCGGCTCGTGCCACACGGCTGAACTTTTATTACATAAATGCCATTGGTGAAGAACACCAACGGCGGCGAAAATGCCATTGGTGAAGAACACCAACGGCGGCGAAAAAAATAATAACACACAGGGCCGCATAGCTTTGCACATGCCTTACCGAAGGCCTTGCCAAGACACAAAGAAATTATTTGGTAGATAAATTGTTAGTAGTTATAAAAAAAGAATGGAAAGGGAAATTAAAAATAGAACTCATGAACTCTTTAACAAGGTTCCTGAAGTAACTCTTTTCTTTTGGATCATAAAAGTATTGTGCACCACGGTTGGTGAAACCTTTGCCGACTATTTAAACGTCAACCTGAATTTTGGACTAACAGGTACATCTATAGTCATGGGAGTTTTGCTAATCGTTGCATTGTTCTTTCAATTTAAATCAAACAAATATGTTCCGGCGATCTATTGGATTACCGTAGTTTTCATTAGTGTTTTCGGCACACTGGTCACCGATAACCTTACAGATAAATTAGGCGTACCACTGGAGACGAGCACTATTGTTTTTTTCATTCTTTTACTCCTGACATTCGCATTATGGTATGCAAAAGAGAAAACACTTTCCATCCATTCCATCTATACCAGGCGCAGGGAAGCTTTTTACTGGGTTACGGTACTCTTTACTTTTGCATTAGGTACGGCATCAGGCGATTTAATGGCGGAGAGTCTCGGTCTGGGCTATTTAGTAACAGGAATTATTGTTGCCGTTATCATTGCATTAGTTGTAATTGCCCGGAAACTGGGACTTAATCCCGTACTGTCCTTTTGGATCATTTATATCATGACAAGACCATTAGGTGCTTCCATTGGAGACTTACTTTCTCAACCCACTAAATATGGCGGCTTAGGTCTTGGAGCTACGCTAACCAGTATTATATTTCTTGCAGGAATTTTTGCCATCATTATATACTTTTCGATAACAAAGCGTGACCGCATTCAAAGCTCTGCAGTGGAAGAAAAGGAAGAGGCGGCAGACAAAGGGTTGATCTGGCAAACGGTTATAACTATCGCCGTTTTTATCATTGCGGGTGTTTCTGCTTATTATTGGCGGCAAAATGCACTTCAAAATCAAAACAAGCAGCCCGGTTCAACTGTTGCTTCTAAACAAAATACGCAAGCCGCGCCATTGGGTGATTTATCAGTATTTATTAAGATCACAGAAGATACAAGGCAATTAGTGGTTGCTAACAATTTAAGCGGCGCTAAAACCCGTGTTGCAGATCTTGAGTATGAATGGGACAATGCCCAATCTAAACTTAAGCCGATGAATACTGCAAAATGGACGGAGGTGGACAATGCAATTGATAAAGTATTAAGGCAATTGCGTGCACCAAACCCTAATCAGCAAAACTGCAAATCGGCATTAGATGCTTTATTGGCAGCGCTTAAATGATTTGGCTTTTGCCGCCATTGGTATTCATCTTGTCGCAGCAGGGTTTTGATTGTTTAGCCTTGTGTGCAAAATAAAAAGTTCAGCCAGCTCTCTGCAGAATGTGTTTGCTCTCCGTATGCCTGTGACTACGGAGCAAAATGAAAATGCCAGATTGCATCGGCGTTACGGCAGTTACAAACTATGGATAGTAAAAGATTGCTTCGTTCTGCGCAATGACGTGAAACCCGGCAATGACGTGAAGAGCAAGCATTACAATAATAAAATATGCAAGGCTCGCAGCTTTGCACAATTGCTAAATGAAGACCCCGCTATGAGAAAAAGGTAGTGCCTGTGGAAAATGATGGAACGAAAAAGTCCCTGGTGAAGGACGCTTACTGGTTTTAAAACCGATTGATGATAACCAAATTATTGTTGTGGGAAAATGATAAACAGGTACACGCTTCTGTAGTGCAATTAACAGTCTAAATTTGTGTAATGCAGTTATACATAAAAAACATGGTATGCAGCAGGTGTAAGATGATTGTAAAGAGTGAGCTTGAAAAATTAAATCTTCATCCTGTAAAAGTTGAGTTAGGGGAAGTAGAAATAAAGGAAACATTGTCGGGTAATAAAAGAAAAAAACTAAACGAAGCGCTTACACCTTTTGGCTTTGAAGTGATAGACGACAAGAAGAGCCGTTTGATTGAACAGATAAAAAATGTAATTGTGCAGGCTGTGCATTATTCAAACGAACATCCTGCAACAAATTATTCTGAGTTTATATCCAAGAAGCTGCATCACGACTATACCTATTTAAGCAACCTGTTTTCCTCAATTGAAGGAATTACAATAGAGAAATACATCATCCTTCAAAAAATAGAGAGGGTAAAGGAATTGCTTGTATATGATGAACTCTCACTAACCGAAATTGCATACCAGGAAGGTTATAGCAGTGTAGCGCATCTTTCTAATCAATTTAAAAAAATTACGGGTTTTACTCCATCACAATTCAAGCAATTACGGCATAAAAACCGTCAACAATTAGAAGACCTGTAAATAATACAAATCTTTTCAAAAATTCTGTAACACTCACGCTGCCGTCGCAAAGTAGTTTTGTGATATAATTTTTAAATAATGACACATACTTATGATATAAGCGGAATGACTTGCATAAACTGTGAAACTAAAGTGCAAAAATTATTAAGCGCGGTTCAGGATGTTAAACAAGTTGATATTGACCTTGCCAAACAGCAGGCACGCATAGAAATGGATAAGCATGTTTCTACAAGCAAGTTGCAAGCTGCGTTAAAAGATTATCCGAAATACCAGTTAAGGGAAAGCGGCAATATGCATATGCAAATGGAAAGCGAACAGGAAGAAACAAAAACATGGTTTCAAACTTATAAACCCATTTTGCTGATTTTCGCTTACATAATTGCAGCAACGCTATTAACAGAATTAAGAAGCAATTTCAATTGGATGCAGTGGATGAACAATTTTATGGGTGCATTCTTTCTTACATTCTCTTTTTTCAAGTTGCTCGATTTAAAAGGTTTTGCAGAAAATTATTTCTCTTACGATATTATTGCGAAAAGATGGTTCAGCTACGGTTACGTGTACGCATTTATCGAACTTGCTTTAGGTCTTGCATACCTTACATCCTTCAATCCCTTGCTTACTAATTCAATCACTTTTGTTGTAATGAGCATAAGCATTACAGGTGTGCTTCAAAGTGTTTTTAACAAACGAAAGATAAAGTGCGCTTGCCTGGGTGCAGTGTTTAATTTACCAATGAGTACAGTTACCATTATTGAAGATGCACTTATGATTGCAATGAGCTTTATTTCTATCTTAACCTTGCTTTTACATAAATAGCATAATCTTTGAACTTTAATTGAAGTGAAAAAATTTATTGTTTCCATATTATCCGTTTTATATCTCGCAACTTCAAGCGGTGCAGCAATAAATTTTCACTACTGCATGGGTAAATTTACGGGCTGGGATTTATCATTGCCTGCAAGCAATAAGTGCAGCAACTGCGGAATGAAAAAAGAAAATCAGACAGGTTGCTGCCACGATGAACATAAAATACTTGAGACAAAAAAAGACCAGCTTGCTGCTCAAATTAATGTTGTACCCGATAACAATTTTAAATATCTGCCTGCTGAATATCTTGCTTTTACAAAAAACTATTTGTCTGTGCACGCAGATAAGATTCATACCGCACATAGTCCACCCGGCATAAATACAATACCATTTATTCTCAACTGTGTTTTTCGCATTTGATTGATAGCAGCAAAAAACGTCTGCTTGACTATTATTTCAAATCGAAAATATAAAACATGAAAACTTTATTTATTGCGGCATTTATTATGCTTGGTTTTTCTTCCATTGCACAAAATGCTGCCACAAATCAATCATTACAACAATTACTTACTTATTACTACGACTTAAAAAATGCTTTGGTAAAAGATGATGCTGATAAAGCAAGCGCAAGCGCACAGCAGCTTTTAAACACTTCCAAAAGTATCGATACGAAAGCACTCACACTATCAGAACAAAAAGCCTTTGCTTCTGCAAAAGAAGCGATAGAACATAATGCAGATCACATTTCCGGCACAACCAATATAGAGCATCAAAGAGAGCATTTCGAAGCTTTGTCACAAGCGATGATAACACTGGCTCAGTCGGTTTCACTTTCACAACAACCAGTTTACCTGGATTATTGCCCGATGAAAAAAACATATTGGCTGAGTTCAGAAAAGCAAATTCAGAATCCATATTACGGAAAAGAAATGCCTGGTTGCGGCAACGTAACAAAAACAATTATGCCGGGTGATGAACACTCCATGAATCAAAATATGCAAATGAACAATTCAATGAGCATGAATGATACCATGCCGATGAACAACATGCACCATGATATGAATACCATGCAAAAGAATGATTCAGGAATGAACATGAATAACATGCATCACGACATGAACAATATGCAATCTCATGATATGAACAATATGAGTGGCATGGATATGCCAATGGGCAACATGAGCCATGCTTATTCACTCAATCTTCCAATGAG
>JAFBAF010000214.1 GCA_019247895.1 Parafilimonas sp.
AAGGTTCAGGTTTGGTTGCCGTTGATTTTTGCAGTTGTTATGGCACTTGGAATGATACTCGGTTATAAGCTTCGGCAAAATACAACAGGCGGAGATTCTTTTTTGCATAATTCTAATACAACGCCGTTACAGGAAGCCATCAGCCTGATCCAAAATAAATATGTTGATAATGTAAAGATGGATAGCCTGGAAGAGCCTGCAATAAATGGTTTACTCGACCATCTTGATCCACATTCCGTTTTTATTCCTGCAAAAGACCTTGATGAAATGAATGAAGACTTGCAGGGAAATTTCCAGGGGATCGGTATAGAATTTCAAATGATAAATGATACCGTGAATGTGATGAACGTAATTCCTGATGGCCCGTCATTTAAAGCGGGCGTGCAAATTGGCGATAAAATCATCGGCGTAAATGATAAAGCGAACTTAACAGGAAAAGATGTGTCAACAGATGATGTTCGAAAAGAATTACGCGGCGCTGATGGTTCGGAAGTATTGGTTAATATTTTACGCGGCGCATCAACACAAAAAATAAAGATCAAACGTGGCATTATTCCGCTTTATTCGTTAGATGCTGCTTACATGCTGGATAGTACAACAGGTTATATTAAATTGAACAAATTTGCTGAAACCACTTACCGGGAATTTATGCAGGCGATGGAGAAGCTGCAAAAACAAAACATGAAAAAATTAGTGCTTGATTTGCGGGATAATGGTGGAGGAATAATGCAGGAAGCAGTTGAGATTGCAGATGAATTTTTAGATGAAGACAAATTGATCGTTTATACACAAGGCGAACATTCGCCACGTGCGGATTATCGTTGCTCAAAAGATGGTGTTTTTGAAAAAGGCAAATTGGTGGTATTGGTTGATGAAACTTCTGCCTCAGCCAGTGAAATTCTTTCAGGCGCTTTACAGGATTGGGACAGGGCGACTATAATTGGCAGAAGAACTTTTGGCAAAGGTTTGGTGCAGCAACAATTTAATTTAAGTGATGGTTCAGCAATGCGTTTAACCGTGGCAAGATATTATACGCCGCTCGGAAGAAATATTCAAAAGCCCTATAATAAAGGACGTGATGAATATGAACAGGAATTGATTAATCGTTATCATGATGGTGAGCTTGTAATTGGTGATACAGCAAAACCAAAAGGTAAAGCATTTAAAACACCAAACGGGCATTTAGTTTATGGTGGCGGTGGAATTACGCCGGATATTTTCGTTCCGTTTGATACAACTTCCCAGCCACAACCAGTAATCGAATTATTCGCAAAGGGAACAATCAGAAGCTTTGTGTACAATTATTATATTGAGCACAGAAACCAGTTGCAACAATATAAAACTACAGAACAATTACACCGGCAATTCCATCTTGGAGAAAATGAATGGAATCAGCTGCAAACATTCGCAGTTAGAGATTCTGTTAATTTAAAAAATGTAAGCGCTGCTTCAAAAACATTTGTTTTAAATCAAATGGAAAACTTATTGGCAAGACAGATTTGGCGTACAGAAGGTTTTTATGAGATCAGCAATGCCGGTGATCCAATGATTAAAAAAGCATTAGAAGTAATGAAGCAATAATCAGCTTTTTCTTCTGAATACAAGAACAAGAATAATTATCACAACAATAACGATAGTCATTCCAATCCAAACACCTGCACTAAATATGTCGCCAATTGCCTGGCAAGAGGTCAACAGCATTAAAAAAAATGCGAGTACCGAAACATTAAGTTTAGTCATAGCAAACGTTTAGATACTGTTATACAATTCTTATACCTAATGATAGCTTGCGAACAACCGTATACATATTATCTTCGGTACTTACTTAATTTAATTTGATCTACAAATCCACAATACAATTACTGCGTATTCCATTTTCATTTTTTTTAATGCCTGTCTATTGGTTTGCTTTATCATTTATAAAAGATATTAATGTTGTAAATGCGGCGCTGTTGTTTTTCATTATACATATATTAGTTTATCCATCAAGTAACGGCTACAACAGTTATATGGACAGGGATACATCAAGCATTGGCGGTATAGAAAAACCTTTGCAACCAACCAACCAATTATTTGTTTTTACTGTTATAATGGATGTGATGGCTGTAATATTATCGCTGATCATTTCGCCGCGTACAGCTTTATGCATATTCATTTACATTTTGTTTTCAAGAATGTACAGTTACAGGAAAATCCGGTTAAAAAAATATGCAATTATTGGGTATTTGATTGTTATTCTTAACCAGGGCGGATTAATATTTTTCACAGTATTTAACGCAGCTGATGAAAATGCAAATGAAGTTGTTTCATGGTTGGGTATTATGTGCGCTACTTTATTAATTGGCGGCTTCTACCCTATCACGCAAATTTATCAGCATAAACAAGATAAAGATGATAATGTAAAAACCATAAGTATAATGCTTGGCAAAAAAGGAACATTTATTTTTTGTGCAGTTATTTACGCGATTGCATTTGGTTTGTTGTGTGTTTATTTCATGTCAGTTAATGAATTGTACCGGTTTGGCATTCTTTTACTATTCTTTATACCGGTGCTCATATATTTTACGGTATGGTTTTTACAGGTAAATAAAAATGCAACCTATGCAGATTTCAAACATACTATGCGCATGAATAAAATTGCATCAGTTTGCACCAATTTAGCTTTCATAACA
>JAFBAF010000185.1 GCA_019247895.1 Parafilimonas sp.
CAAATTCATCTGTAAATATCGGTGTGAGACCTGGATTTGCGATTACATTATTAATACCAAAACCTGTTACACCATTAAATGGGAAAGTAAGAGAGCCAAATCCTAGATTCACGTCGCCTGCACCTAATCTTGCATATACGAGATAAGGATCGGGATCAGAACCTGTGCGGCCGTAAGCTGCGCGGAACTTTAAATAAGACAAAGGAGAATTGCTCATATCAAATGTGCGTGAAGCGAGCCATGAGATATTAGCGCCGGGATAAAATATAGAATAGTTCTCCAGCGGTAATGTTGAAGAAAAATCATTTCTTACATTACCTTGAAGGAATACCTGGTTCTTAAATCCAATTGTTGCCTGTGCGTAAGCGCCTATACGTTTGCGGTGAAATGAATTATCTGATGTTATAGGAGGGTTACCACTATTGGAAAGATTGAAAAAGCCAGGCACGGTAAGATCTGTTATAAATGCAGATTCACTTCTTTGATCTGTTTGATAATAGTTAACACCTGCCAACGCATCAATATTGAAATTTTCGTTGATATCTGTAGTGTATTTAAGAAGAAAATCACCATTGATAATGCCGAAATAGTCAGAACCCTGGTATACAGAACCTACGTCATCTCTCCTGATAGCGCCTTCAACGTTATTACCTGCATTCCAACTGCCTGGTGAAGGTGAATTTACTTCGTTCCAGCTTTTTGTGCGTGCATTCGTAAAATCTCCACCTACGCGCAATTGTGCAGAAAGGGAATTGGTGAATTTATAGCCAAGATCAATATTGCCAAAAAACCTGTCAGATAATTGCTGATCACCATTTTCATGCAAACCATAGTATGGATTCTCTGCATACGGTGTAAAATAATTATCTACATTAAAAAACTTGTTTTTGTAATCAGCAAAATCACTAATAGGTATATCAACCGGAATCTGCAATACCGATTGGAATACGCCACCGCCGCTGCTGCTGCTTTGGCCGGTATTCGGAACATTCAATCTTTGATTTGTATAGTTGAAAGAACTATTAATGTTGAATTTACTGAAGGTGCTGTTTGTGCGTAAGGCAAATGTATTTCGTGCCAGGTAATCAGATTTTGTAGGAACAACACCATCACTTGTTACATTACCATAAGAAAAATAAAACTTTGTAATATCACCACCGCCGGATAAAGAAACAGTGTTGTTGATTTCTCTGCCTACATCATAAAAATTTCTCAGGTTGTTTTGAATATAAGAAAAAGGTTTTATTAACTGCGAATTATCTACTGTAGCACCCCATAACCTGTCCTGGCCATCTAATTTTGGACCCCAGCTTCCGTTTTCACTTAATACAAAAACACCTGCCCAACCTTGTCCAAATTCACGTTGATATGTTGGCAGTTTACCAACCTGGCTGAAATTAAGAGAACCATCATATTCCACTTTAAGCCTGCCGCTTGAGCCACGTTTAGTGGTGATCATTACAGCACCGTTTCTTGCAAGACCGCCATATAAAGAAGACGCAGCAGTACCTTTAAGGATAGTTATACTTTGAATGTCATTTGGATTAATTCCATTTATGCCATTACCAAAATCAACACTTCCGTTTGCGTTTTGAAATTGAGCATTGCTTAATGGCACACCATCAATAACATATAAAGGTTGGTTACCTGCCCCGGCAATGTTTCCATAACCTCTCAATACCACTTTTACCGAAGAGCCCGGGCCGCCAGTATTAGATATATCAGCACCGGCAACCTTACCACCTAAGTCATCTAACAACCCAACAGGAGCATTTTTATTTATAGCTGCTGTACCAAAAGTAGCTGCAGAATAACCCAGCCGGGCTTTATTTGCTGTCTGTCCCAATGCTGTTGTTACAACAACTTCGTTTACTGTTCCTGCGGCTCTCTTCACCAACACATTTAGTACCGGCTCCGAACCAACAGTAACAGTAGTAGTTTCAATCCCAACCGCAGTGATTTTTAAAATATCACCTGCCTTTGCGGGAATTGTGAAGTTCGCATTTACGTCTGCAGATACTGAAATCTTTGTACCCTGCACATTAATTGTAGCATAAGGCACGGCGTCACCATTTTGATCTCTTACAGTACCGCTTACTTTTCCTTGCGACCATGCTGCCACACCTGAAAAGAGCAATATTGTAAGCAGGCTTACAACTTTTCTCATTTTAGATAATTTAATTTTTGCGTATAAATATTTAAGATTAAGAAGCCGTTAAAAATTTTTCAACAGCTTGTTAATTGCGACAAAGAAAAAAGACAAATTGATTTTTTAAAAAGCTGCAACTTTTCTCTATAAAAACATTATAGTTTCATTCACAAAATTTTATAAAATCCTCTTTACAATGCTGGCATGTAAATTGTTCAAAATCATTTGTTTATAACTCCTTAATTGAAGCCTCTGATCGCGAATTTTTAAAGGAATGTTAAGGTAATTTTATGATAAGCGGCATCTACATATTAGCTGATTATTATATTTATCAGGGGTTACTTAAGTAAACACTTTTAATGTTAGTTAACAAGTATTTTTGCGGCATGCAATTATTGGATGGCAAGCAAGCATCAGAAAAACTAAAGGAAGAACTTAAACACAAAACGCAGGTTTTACAATCTAAAAACTTAAGACCACCTCACCTTGCGGCAATATTAACCGGACATAACGGAGCCAGCGAAACGTATGTGGCCAGCAAAATAAAAAACTGTTCAGAAATTGGATTTCAATCGTCTTTAATACGGTTTGACGAAACAATTAGCGAAGAAGAATTACTGGATAAAATTGAAGAATTAAATCAGCAGGAAACAATAGATGGGATATTAGTTCAGCTTCCGTTGCCAAAACATATTGCTGAAGCTAAAATTATCAATACAATTGCTGCAGAGAAAGATGTCGACGGCTTTCATCCTGTAAATATTGGTAAGTTAGTTCAGGGTGAACCAACTTTTATTTCAGCGACACCTTATGGTATTATACTAATGCTGCAGCATTATAACATTGAAACGAAAGGCAAACATGCAGTAATAATTGGCAGAAGTAATATTGTAGGAAGGCCAATTAGTATTTTGCTTAGCAGCAACAAACCCTATGGTAATGCAACCGTAACTTTGTGCCATTCCAATACACACAATTTAAAAGAATTAAGTTTGCAGGCTGATATTTTAATTGCTGCTTTAGGTAAGCCAGGCTTTGTAACCGCAGACATGGTAAAAGAAGATGCGGTAGTAATTGATGTAGGCATAACAAGAGTTGAAGATGCCACTGCAAAAAAAGGTTTTCGTATAAAAGGCGATGTAAATTTTGATGAAGTAGCGCCAAAAACCTCGTTTATAACACCTGTGCCCGGTGGAGTAGGCCTGATGACAATAGCTGCATTATTAACTAATACAATGAATGCATATTTAATGCGTAACAATTTTACAGAGGATATTTTTAAATAATGATTAAGGAAGCTGTACATATAAGTGGAGAGCCAACCGTCACCTGTCAACTGTCAACTTTGCCAGTGATGGAAGCTTTTTACACTCTGCAGGGCGAAGGTTTTCACCAGGGCAAAGCAGCTTATTTTATTCGCCTTGCGGGGTGCGATGTTGGCTGTTTCTGGTGTGATGTAAAAGACAGTTGGGATGCATCAACTCATCCGCAAAAAACAATTCATGAAATTATTGAAGAAGTGCAACAAGTCTGTCAACAGTCAAATGTTAACAGTCAACCGATAATCGTTATTACAGGCGGTGAACCCTTATTACACAATCTTGATGTTTTAACAAATCAATTAAGCATATCTGGTTTTAATACACATATTGAAACTTCAGGTTCTTCACCACTTTCAGGAAACTGGAACTGGATTTGCCTTTCACCCAAAAAATTTAAAAAACCGTTGCCGGAAATTTTTGCCGTTGCAGATGAATTAAAAATGGTTATCTACAATAAAACAGATTTTAAATGGGCAGCAGAAAATGCCGGAAAAGTTTCAACAAAATGTAAATTATACCTTCAACCCGAATGGAGCAAAGCTGCACAAATAACACCACTAATTATTGAGTATATAAAAGCTAATCCACGCTGGCAATTAAGTTTGCAAATACATAAATATGTAAATATCCCATAGCTGTTTCCAACTTTCCAATCCCACGTATATTTGCCGCCCAAATTCGTTTTTAAACATGTTCAGAACACATACCTGCGGAGAATTAAAAATTGAAAACATCAACACACTTGTTACACTTGCAGGCTGGGTACAAACTGTACGCAAGTTTGGTGCAATCACTTTTGTTGATCTTAGAGATCGTTATGGAATCACTCAATTGTTATTCGGTGAAAATTTAAATACACAATTAAATGCCCAGCCTTTGGGAAGGGAATTTGTAATACGGGTTAAAGGAAAAGTTTCTGAACGCAGCAATAAAAATAAAAATATACCCACAGGTGATATTGAGATTTTGGTTGATGAATTTACAATACTCAATAAATCTGCGGTTCCGCCATTTACCATACAGGATGATACTGATGGAGGCGATGATCTGCGTATGAAATACCGTTATCTCGATTTACGCAGAAACGCGGTAAAAAGAAATCTTGAATTGCGTTATGCAGTTAACCGTTCTGCAAGAAACTATTTGCACGAAAATGGTTTTTATGATATTGAAACACCTTTCCTAATTAAATCAACACCGGAAGGTGCAAGAGATTTTGTTGTGCCTTCAAGAATGAATCAAGGTGAGTTTTATGCTTTGCCTCAAAGTCCGCAAACATTTAAACAATTATTAATGGTAAGCGGCTACGACCGCTACTACCAAATTGTAAAATGCTTCAGAGATGAAGATCTGCGTGCAGATCGCCAACCTGAATTTACACAGATAGATTGTGAGATGAGTTTTGTGGAACAGGATGATATCATCAACATGTTTGAAGGTTTGGTAAGAAGAATTTTTAAAGATGTAAAAAGCATTGAGTATAATGAAACTGTTGAGCGCATAACCTGGGAAGATGCGATGTGGAATTACGGAAATGATAAGCCTGATATAAGGTTTGGAATGAAGATCAACAACCTGAAATTTCCATTATATACATTTCCTGCAAAAACAGGGTATCTTAAAAACTCTCCTTTAGAAAACGAAACTGGTTTTAAAGTTTTTGATGATGCAGAAACTGTTCTCGCAATTTGTGTTTCTAATGCTGCGGATTATTCACGCAAACAAACAGATGAATTAATTGAATGGGTAAAGCGGCCTCAAATTGGAATGGCTGGTTTAGCTTTTGTGAAGATGAATAAAGATGGAACAGTAAAAAGCAGTTTCGATAAATTTTTTAACGAAGACCAATTAAAAAATCTTGCAGGTTTTTGTAATGCAGAAAAGGGCGATTTGATTTTAATTCTTGCGGGTCGTGAAGAAAGAACAAGAAAAGCGATGAGTGAATTGCGTTTAGAAATGGCAAAGCGTTTAGGATTAAGAAAAGACGATGAATTCAAACTATTGTGGGTGTTGGATTTCCCATTGTTTGAATACGATGAAGAAAGTAATCGCTGGGTGGCAAGGCATCATCCGTTTACATCACCAAAACCTTCGGATATTAATGTAATGATCAACAATGATCCGGTAATTAAAAATGCCGAAAAATATCTTGAACATCCTTATGCAAACATTAAAGCAAATGCTTACGATATTGTATTGAATGGAAATGAAATTGGCGGCGGATCAATTAGAATTTATCAAAAAGAATTGCAGGAAAAAATGTTTGCTGCACTTGGTATGAGCAAAGAAGAAGCACAACATAAATTCGGATTTTTATTAGGCGCATTTGAATATGGTGCGCCGCCGCATGGAGGTATCGCATTTGGTTTCGACAGGCTTTGTGCTATTCTTGGCGGCAGTGAAAGTATTCGTGATTTTATAGCATTTCCAAAAAATAATTCGGGAAGAGATGTAATGCTTGATGCGCCCTCAACAATTGATGAAAAGCAGTTGGATGAATTGAGCATAAAACTGAACTTGAAGTAACCCTTATGAAACTGACTATTTATCGTATTATTACTTTTTTATTATTGCCAATGGCGTTTTTGTTTGCCATTGCATTCATGGTTTTATTAAGAGCAGCATTTGCAAATCCGCCATTGTTTTTTTCTTTATTTTTTGCGGCAGCTATTGCTATTTATACGTTTGCTTCATTAAACTTTTTAATACGCGGTATTGATGGAAAAAAGTTATTGGGACGATCTTCAAAAGAGTGGCTGATTGTAAATGCAATTGTGAGTATCATATATGCTATCCTTGCTATTCTTCAAAGATTTTTGATTGCATTAGATTCATCAGCTGTGCAACAGTTTGCCAGCATGATTAAAAAGAATGGGCAATTAAATATTCCGGAGGCACAAATAATCCGGTTCATAAATGGAATATTATATTTTGTATTCGCTTACGGCATTGTGCTTTTTACGCATATTATTCTAAGCTTTCAATATGTCAAACAATACAAATATCTTTTTCAAACGGAGAAAAAATAATTGGCTAATTATTTGAACATTTAAATAGCTAAATTGCCAATTTTAATTAAAATGTATTTACAGGCAAGTATTCTTTCAATTTGCAAAATGATCTTATGGCATTAAACACAATAATGAGAATTTTTCAACCGAAAGACAGGGTATTTTATACGCTTTTTGAGCAGGTGGTTGATACTGTGCTTGAAATGAGTGATATGTTAAAAAGATTGATTATTGAAACGGAGAGAGATAAAAGATTTGCTATCTTAAGTGAAATCGAAAATGCGGAACATAAGAATGACGATACTACCCATCGCATCTATACTGAGTTAGGCAGAACTTTTATCACACCTTTTGACAGGGAAGACATTCATTATTTAGCTACTACTTTAGATGATGTGGCAGATTATATTTATTCCTCTGCTAAACGTATGGCGTTTTATAATATTGCCAATGATGATGAAGGCATAATTAAACTTGCAAATCTTATTGGTTTTGCTGTTCAGGAGCTTAAAACCGCAGTAACAGGATTGCGCAACATGCGGGATTTGCAGGCAATGACAACTGCTTTGGTGAAAATAAACAGCATAGAAAACCAGGCAGATGATATTTACGATCTTAGCATTGAGCGTTTGTTTGAGATGGAGCAGGATGTAAAAATGCTGATAAAGAAAAGAGAAGTATATCATGCCATGGAAACAGCGACTGATAAATGTGAAGATGCAGGTAATGCCATCGAATCCATTATTGTAAAATACGCATAATCATTCTCAATAGCGCAAATGTCTACATTACTAATCGTAATCGTCGTACTCGCAGTAATTTTTGATTTTATTAATGGCTTTCACGATGCAGCCAACTCAATAGCAACGATTGTTTCTACCAAAGTATTAACCCCTTTCCAGGCAGTAATTTGGGCAGCCTTTTTCAATTTTCTTGCTTATTTTATTTTTAGCGATCATGATGTTGCAAATACAGTAGCGAAAACAGTGAATGCGGGAAGTTTTGATCTGGTAGTTGTTTTAGCCGGTGTAATTGCAGCTATATGCTGGAATCTTCTTACCTGGTGGTACGGAATACCTTCTTCCTCATCACATACATTAATTGGTGGTTTTGCCGGCGCTGCAATTGCACATTCAGGCTTTAGCAGTATTAATTGGTCAATAAACGGAGGTATCAGTCTTACATTAATTTTTATTTTACTTGCACCTGTTATTGGTATGATCATTTCCATGTTCATAACCTTAGTAACAATTCAACAAAGATTCTGGCTTAAGATTTCGATTATTGTTGTTACAGTTGGCTCATGTGTAATGTTTATTCATTTTAAAAAACCATTTGAAAAATGGGCTTTGCTAATTCTCGGTATTATCTTCGTAGCATCCTATTTTTATAATCATTTTAAGGGAGAAACAGCAAGCCGTACAACCAAAATGTATAAACGCCTGCAATTGGTATCATCTGCAAGTTTCAGTATTGGGCATGGTGGCAGCGATGCACAAAAAACTATTGGTATAATTGGTGCGGCTATGTTTGCGCAAAACCTTATTCCTGATATTAAAAGTATCCCTGAATGGGTTCCGTTTGTTTGCTACACTGCCATGGGTTTAGGCACAATGAGCGGTGGTTGGCGCATTGTAAAAACGATGGGAACAAAAATTACAAAGGTTACACCGCTGGAAGGCGTGTGTGCAGAAACTGCCGGAGCTATAACACTTTTTACTGCCGCAAATCTTGGTGCCCCTGTTAGTACAACGCATACAATAGCAGGTTCAATAATGGGTGTTGGCGCAACCCGGCGTTTAAGTGCCGTACGTTGGGGTATTACCATTAATCTTATTTGGGCATGGGTTCTCACCATCCCTGTCAGTGCTTTGCTTGCAGCAGGATTATACTGGTTCTTCCACCTGTTTTCTGTTTAGTTTTATTATTTTGCAGCATATTATTCCGTATATGAAAAAAATTCTCGTTACAGGTGGCTGTGGTTACATTGGTGCACACACGGTGGTTGATCTTTTAGAAAATGGATACGAGGTTATTTCTATTGATGATAACTCGCGTTCTTCAACTTACTTATTGGATGGTATAGAAAAAATAACAGGTAAGAAAGTAAAGAATTACAAAGTTGATCTCAAGAATTTTGATGAAACACTGGCGGTTTTCCAGGAGAATAACGATATAACAGGTATTATACATTTTGCTGCATATAAAGCAGTTGGTGAAAGTGTTAAAGAACCATTATTGTATTATGAAAATAATCTTTTCTCTCTCGTAAATATTCTTAAATGTGTAAAGGAATTTAATATTCCGCATTTTGTATTTTCTTCTTCATGTACTGTTTATGGTAATCCGGATTCTATTCCTGTTACAGAATCCTCACCTGTGAAAAAAGCAGAATCGCCTTATGGAGCAACGAAACAAATGGGCGAGGTTATGGTTGAAGATTATACAAAGGTTTCAGGGTGCAATGCTATTTTATTGCGCTATTTCAATCCTGTTGGCGCCCATCCAAGCTCATTAATTGGTGAATTGCCAATAGGAAAACCACAAAATCTTGTGCCCGCAATAACGCAGTGTGCTATAGGAAAAATTAAGCAAATGATGGTGTATGGAGATGATTATCCAACCCGTGATGGAAGTTGTGTCCGCGATTATATTCATGTTTGCGATATCGCACATGCACATACGCTTGCTTTAGAATTTTTAATCAGCAAAAAAAACCAGTCTGCCTGTGAAATTTTCAATTTAGGCAGTGGAAATGGCATAACTGTTTTAGAAGCTATTAAAGCTTTTGAAAAAGTTTCCGGCGTAGCACTAAATTACAAAATAGGGCCAAGACGACCGGGGGATGTAATTGCCATTTATGCAAATAATGATTTTGCAAGGTCAACTTTAAACTGGGACGTTCAATATTCGCTTGAAGACATGATGCAAACGGCATGGAATTGGGAAATTAAGATCAAAAAAGATGAACAATTAATGAATACTCAAAATCACGTATTAAATTGAGTGTAATGCTTATTAAGGGTTTGCCATTAAACTTTCAGATTATCATCGTATCTAATTACCTGGTTTAAACAATTATTAAATTACCCTGCATGCAAATTGAAGACAAGGAATTATTACAACAATTCAGGCAGCCGGACACTAAAGAAAGGGCATTTACGCAAATCATAAAAAAGTACCAGGAAAAGCTTTATTGGCATGTACGGCGAATGGTAGTTGATCATGATGATGCAAATGATGTATTGCAAAACGTTTTTATAAAAGTTTGGAATGGCCTTGAAAACTTTAGAGAAGATAGTCAATTATATACCTGGTTGTATCGAATTGCCACTAATGAAAGCCTTACATTTATTGAGCAACAGAAGAAAAAAAGTGCTGTAAGTTTAAACGATATTGAAACAGGATTGGCAAATAAGGTAGTTGCAGATAAAAATTTTGATGCAAACAGACTGGAATGGAAACTGCAACTGGCAATTCAGCAATTACCTGAAAAGCAAAGACTTGTTTTTAATTTGAGATATTATGATGAAATGCCTTATGAAGAAATGAGCCGTGTTTTGGATACAAGCGAAGGCGCTTTAAAAGCCAGCTATCACCATGCGGTAAAAAAAATAGAGGAATTCATTAAAAATAATTAAACGGTTTAAAGCAATAAGTGTCAAAATAACACTGATGCAGGAAAAAGTTAACATATTAAATGAACTGAGGGAAGCCGGAGCCTCTGTATTGCTGCAGGCAGATAATAACAACCATTATTATTTACCAGCTGATTATTTTACTAATCTTTCTGGCAATGTATTAGCCTATGTTTATGTATATTCTTTGCCAATTATCATGCCTTATGCAGTTCCTGAAAGGTATTTTGATAATTTTCCTGAAACAATACTTGAAAAGTTGAGTATTTCTTTAATTAGCAAAGAAATTCCGTATAACGTACCAGGCGGCTATTTTGATGCTTTACCAGGCGCAATTCTTAGCAAAATACGGGCATCAGAAGTACACTCTGAATTGGAAGAAATTTCCCCGCTGTTAAGTAGTCTGTCAAAAACTAATGTTTACTCAGTTCCTGAAGATTATTTTACTACAACCAATCCGGTAAATACGGTAAATAAAGCAGATAAGGAAAATGCGAAAGTTGTTTCAATGTTTGCAAAAAACCGTAATTGGATGCAATACGCTGTTGCTGCTTGTTTTGCCGCCTTATTATTTGGCGTAGGATATTTATATTTCTTTAGAAGCAAACCAATAGTTACTGCAGAAGCTTCATCAGCAGATATTCAAAAACAAATTTCATCTTTATCTGATGATGAGATAGCCGGTTATTTAAAGGACAATAATAATGTAGCTATATATACAAGTGCTGAATCGGATGATCCTCAACTACAAAACACCGATATTCAAAATTTGTTGGAAAATGTATCAGATGAGGAAATACAACAGTACCTGCAAGATAATCCTGAGTCTAAAAAAGTGGGAGGGGGAATTTAAAATGAAAAAAATGAAAAAAATATACATTTTATTATTGTTTTTATTCTTTCATAGCTATTTTTGCCAGTCGCAACCTCCTGATGGGGATGACGGGAATAGAGTTGAGGTGATAAAGATGGCTTATATTACGCATGAATTAAATCTCACTCCTCAAGAGGCTCAAAATTTCTGGCCGGTTTATAATAATTACGTGAATGAGATAAAGCAGGCAAGAAATCAGTATCCGAATGATGAAGTAGCTTTTGAAAAAAGAGCTGTTGAAATAAAGGAACGTTATCAGGAAAACTTTAAAAAGATATTAGGTAATAAACAAAGAGCAAATAAGGTTTACACAACAGATAAACAGTTTAATACCGCACTAAATAACGAATTGAAAAATCGCCAGCAAAAACGATTGCAAAACAATAATCCAAATCAGCAACTACAACAAAAACAGTTACAACAACAACCGCATATTAATGGTAACAATGGCAAAAATTTAAAGAAAGGAAACGGAGGCAATAACAAAAAGCCGCATCCTCCTTTTTAAGATATTTAATTTGGTGTTTTTCATAGGTTAGCAACGGCCAGCTCTTTTTAGGGCCGGCCTATTTTTTTATCACTATTTAATATTGATTTGTGCTTAATAACACTAAAGTACATGCCTCTACAGACTGAATATTATTTTTCAAAGCAATCGTTGTGAGTTCGTTATTTTCTGCACCGGGATTAAAAATTATGCGTTTTGGATGGAGGTTTATAATGTAGTCATAATATTGTTTTTGGTTTTGTGCATTCAGATATAAAGTAATTGTATCAACATCTTTTACATCAACCGGCTCTGTAAAAATCTCTGTCGAGTTTATTTTCCCCCTTTTTTTGCCGATAGGTACTACTTCATGTCCGTGGGCAACTAACCTGTTAACAGCCAAATAACTATATCTTGAGGGATTCGGCGAAGCGCCAAGAACAACTGTTTTTTTATTCATTCAAACGGATCCAGTTTATTTGGAATATTAAACTCTTATGCATGGTTTTTTATTCCGTTTTCTAATAATTACTGGCAAATATTTAAAGCAATGTAACCGCTTAATAATATTTTTGCCTTTAAATGGCCCTGTAGTTCAATGGATAGAATAGAAGTTTCCTAAACTTTAGATACAGGTTCGATTCCTGTCGGGGCTACAAAATTTTCGAATTTTCGGAGGTAAATTTTTTTTAAAACCACTTAGTTGTCCCATTGGTTGTCCACAAAAATTCAAAAAAATTTGACAGGCAAAGAATTCTTTTATTCTCCAACTTAAAAATTTTTCTTTTACGAAACTTACGCCGTTGTCCATAGAAATTTTAAAATTCTTTCCGCAAAAATTTTTCTTATAAAATACTGTATTCATTTCTTGGAAGCTCAATAATTATTCCATTTTGGCATTCTTGTGCAACTTTAGTCGCTTCATCTAAATCCTCAGTTATAAATGTTTTCCCGTTTTCATCCAAGATAAGAAAAATACTTTCATTAAAACTTTCAATTACTACGAACATTATGATTACAATTTAAAAGTTACAAAAAATATTCTTTTCAGTGGTTTTGAATTAAGGAGTAAACCATCTCAAAAGAAACCTGCATTGCAGTAAAGAAAATACAGCGTAAACTCCCGATAGATACCTTAATATTTGAATTTTACAAATGGCAGTATATGCATTGCTGCAGTTTCGCATATTATCAATGTAATTCTTGATTAAAGTGCTGATACTATCTAAAAATTAATCGATTGAATGGGATTGTTGAAAGGAAATAACTTTGTAGAATACAAAGCTACGAAGAGACTTTGCGAAGAAAAAAGAAGTCTTTTGGTTTATCACATAGTTCATGTTATGCATTTGTTTTGCTTTCAGCAATAATTGATGTT
>JAFBAF010000001.1 GCA_019247895.1 Parafilimonas sp.
GAATTTCTTCAGTCACCATGCTCTTGCTCTTCACCAGCGTTTTGCAATTTTTTGCTTTGCAAATTTTTCCTATTTCATTCAATGCTTGTTCTGCTGTTTCTGCCCAAATAACTCTTGCACCACGTGCAGTAATATTTTTTTCAAATACCTCAAGCATTACATCCAAATGTTCAATCGCATTCCACTTAATATTTTTTGCCTGTTCACGGGCATGTAATAAATTATCAAACTGCGCTTTACCGGCAGGCACAACAGCATTATACCTTGCGATATTAAAATTGATCTTTCTTCTGTGATCAAGATTAGATGCTTTTACTGTGCTCTTTGCTTTAAATATGGATGCTTCCCTGCTCATTAAAATTGTGAATGGTCAATCGTGAATGATTTATTTGCTTTCTGCGTATTGGGCAGCTGCTTCCAATATATTATAAAACTCTTCGCCGTATTTTCGAATGATAGCTTCCTTTAAAAAAATATACACCGGAACTTTTAACCGCTTGCCTAATTTACAAGCTGCTGCACATAAGTCAGGCCTTGGTTCATAATTCAAATATTCAAGATCAGGCTTTTCTTTGCTTTTGTTTACACGAATTGGAAACAAATGGCAACTGATCGGTTTTTTCCAACTGATCTTTCCTTCATTATAAGCTTTTTCAATACCGCATTTAATGATACCGTTTTCATCGCGATAACCATACGCACACATTTCGCCTTTTATAGTTGGTGTAACCCAGCCAAATTCTTTATCGTATAAATACTTGCCTTTCTTTTCAATGGCTTTAATGCCTTCGGGAGTTAGATATGGTTTTACAGTTTCGTAATTATGGATCAACTCGTCGAGTTCGTCTAATTCAAGCGGAGCGCCTGCATCGCCATCTTCGCAACAACCGCCTTTACATTTCACAAGGTCGCAAACAAAATGTTGCTCCACAATTTCATCACTCACTAATTTGTTGTCAATCGCAATCATGATTGCAAAGTAAAAAGTAAAATTCAAAAAGAACGAAATGATTATCGGGCTTCAATTTTTATGTATAAATCTGGAATAAAATTTTGCAGCATTCCAATTATTCATGGTTCATTTTTAATTGTTTAAAATATAGACTTACTTCTATCGCACAAATCCAAAATAAAAACAAAACAAAAGTGATTTTCTGAACAACCGGTAAATAAATAATTAATTCTTTTGTGTAATAAACATAGTTGTTTAGTGCAACAAGCAAAAAGTTTAAAAGACCAAAAAAGAAAAGCTTATGCCAGGCAATTTTATAAAGTACAATTACAACTCCAATGGTTGCAATTACACCTAAGCCAGACGCAAGATTCGTTATCAGGTCGTGATTGATATTTGTGAATAATAAAAATCCTGTTGCCATTGCAAGGCTTCCGCAAAATTTAATTGTGGCTGAAAGTTTTTTGTTAACTGTTGTATATTTTGGAAACACAAGCCAAAACAAAATAAGTGATATGCAGAGAATGAGCATAGCTGTTATCGCAATTGGCCTTGCAGTATTTACCTGCCCGTTAATAGCATATTTATTTAATAGATTACACCAGTAATTATTTAACCAACTAAACCCTGTTGAATTCTTATCAACTTGTGAACCGCCGGGATAAAACAACGTAGCAATAACATAGAGAATAACAAAAATCACTATTCCGATAATTGGGCTGAATAATAAAAGCTTTTTTGATGAAGTCATTGAAGTTCTCAATTAATATAAGGCTGCTATCTCCACTTGAAAGTGCTTATCAAATGCTTCATGTCCTCAACCAAAAAATGGTTTACCGGCTTCAAAGAGTCTTCGTTTGGTGTGGCATCAAAATACAAAGCGCCGCGTATAAAATGCCTGGTGGAATCTGTAAGAAAAAATTGATTACCTGTCGCAACATTTCCTTCCACTTTAAAAAATTCTCCATGCACATTGTCTGTAACATTCATCACTGAATCATCAATATAAGTTGCCTTGATAGAATGTTTGTTAGTTAAATTGAAAGCATCATTTAGCAAGCTATCTAATTTATATTGACCAATAATTTTATAACTTAAATAAATGCGTGCAGAAAATTGCGGAAAATCAATATTGATCCACCATGGATTTTCGGTGGCACTGTCAAAGAAAGTGCTGTCTTTAATTACCTTGGCGTAAACAGGATATTCGAATGTATAAGGATAGCCAGGCTGATTGAACTGCTGATATTTTTTTTCAGGGAATTCTATTTTAAAATAACCTGTTGGTTTAGGTGTATAAGGAGAATTGCAACTGATGAAGATGGTAGCCCATAGTCCACAGAACATAGACCATTGAAAGAGTTTCACTATCGACTGTTGACTGTTGACCGTAGACTTATTTTTCTTTCTTCTCTGCAACATGCGGCTTAATAGTGATTTTAATTTTCTGCAAACGGTTCTTGTGCATTTCCAAAACAATGAATTCAAAATCGCCGCTGGCAATTACCTGGTTTTGTTGCGGAATTTCGCCTGCAATTTCAAGCACCAAACCGGCAAGCGAATCACTTTCACCTTTCACCGGGTCGAAAGTATTGGCGGGCAATTGCATTAAGCGGCACACATCATTTATCATTATGCTGCCTTCAAAAATAAAATTGCTGTTATCCAGTTTTTTAAAGCCTGAATCTTCTTCATCAAATTCATCTTTTATATCACCAATTACTTCTTCTAAAATATCTTCCAATGTTACAATGCCGCTTGTTCCTCCAAATTCATCTACCACCACAGCAAAATGTATTCGCTTTTGCTGAAACTCATGTAACAAATCATCAATCAATTTATGCTCGTGCACAAAGGTTAAAGGGCGCAACAAATTGTGCCAGTCGTAATTATCAGCACTGTTTATAAACGGCAAAAGATCTTTGGTGTTCAGCATGCCAACGATTTCATCAAGATCTTCTTTATACACAGGCAATCTGCTGTAATGCAGCTCCTCGATGTGTTTTAGAAGATTATTGAATGATGTGTTATATTCAATTCCGCTTACATCCAGCCTTGTGCGCATAACTTGCTTTACCGTGATGTTGCCAAACTTTACAATTCCTTTTAAAATATTTTTCTCCTTTTCTGAGGCAGCATTGTTGGTAGTAATGTCAATTGCGTGATCAAGTTCTTCCAAACTGTAAGCGCCTTTTGTTTTTGATAATCTTCGCTCAATCATATCAGAATATTTCACCAGCCAGTTTCCCATTCCGTGAAAAATATAGTAAGTGCCTTCAGTGATTATTCCAAAGCTTTTTAAAAATCTTATATTGTTTTGGTTAGCGTAAATTTTTGGTATCACTTCACAAAACAAAACAAGCAAAGCCGTAACTGCCACAACTTTAATTATAAATATTATCCATGGTGCAGTAGGTTGCTGAAACTGAAGTAGGTCGTCAAGCAAAAGATTTGAAATAATAATTATAGAAATGTTCGCAAAACTGTTGGTGATTAATAAAGAGGCAAGCAAACCTTTGGGATCTTCAAGCAGATCGATAATGCGTTTATAGTATGGTTGCTCTTTTGTTTTTAAAAGATTTATTTCTTTAAAAGTGAGTGAAAAAAAAGCAACTTCAGCACCGGCTGCAACAAATGAAAGCATTATAAAGGCAATGAGTAAAAAAATAAGCACGGTTACAGCCTGGGAATCTATTATTTGATGAACCTGCAGAAAGAAAAATTGCGCCGGAAGAATTTCCAAAATAAAAAGTTTTCGTTAAGATGTTTTTCACACCAATGCAAAGTAACGCTATTGGAAATTACAAGAAAAATTCAATTAAAAAGGTAATGTTCCTGTCGGTTCATCTTCTGAAGGATGCGGCGGATCGTTGTTGCTAAAACCTTCCAGGCTTTCGTTTTCAGGAGGTATGGATGCGGGAAAATTATTTCCTGACGAATCGGTCCTTTTATCAAGCATTATAAGGTTGTCAGCAACAATTTCAGTGGCAAATTTTTTATTCCCTTCACGATCTTCCCAACTGCGGGTACGCAGGCGGCCTTCAATATAAATAAGGCTGCCTTTGTGTAAATATTTTTGAGCCAGTTCAGCCAGCCCTCTCCATAAAACAATAGTATGCCATTCTGTTTGCGATACCAATTTGCCGTTTTTGTCTTTGTGTGTTTCTGTAGTAGCCAACGGAAATTTTGCGACGCTGATATTTTTCTCGAGGTATTGCACCTCGGGGTCTTTACCAAGATTGCCGATAAGAATAACTCTATTTACGCCTCTCATATTAAGTGGTTTTAATTGAACAGGGTGTAAATCCTTTTTATACAACTTAAAGTTATATAAAAGATTTATTGAAAAACCAGTTTAATTTATAAAACCTGTAACTGTATCGTCGTTTTGCTGTTAAATTGATTAATAAACTGAGGGAATGCGATGGAATTGATTTCTGCGTCTGAAAGCCAAAAACCTGCTGCAGTTTTAAATTCGGGTTTTGATGTAAGTTCAACATAAATAAAATAACCTTGAATAATTTGATGCGTAAGTACCTGTTTCTTTGCAACAATAATATTGATGTTTGTAGGGTTGTTAATATTGAGGCTTTTTTTGAGCCATGATTTTATTTTGCCTGCACTCCATTCAGGATTTGTGTTCGTTTCTTCTAAATAAAATTCATGCAGGTTTTGCCAGATATCTTTTGCAATTCTTTGCCGCACAAATTTTTTATTATTGAATGAAAAAATGAAATAAGAAAACCATCTTTCTTTTTTAATAATTGATTTTTGTTTTACCGGCAATAAATCAATTTTATTTTGATTGAATGCAACACAGGTTTTATTTAGCGGACAAATATTGCATAATGGTAAAGGCTTGCAAACAGTCGCGCCAAAATCCATGATTGATTGATTGTATTCCGCGGGATTTGTTTCGTTCAAACATTCCTGCGCAAGCTTAGTAAAAATTTTTTTGCCCTATGTTGTATCAACCGGTAAATCAATACCAAAATACCTTGATAAAATACGCAACACATTTCCATCAACAACAGCATGAGGAAGATTGAAACAAAAAGATGCAATGGCGCTTGCTGTGTAGTTGCCAATGCCTTTTAGATTTAAAATAGAATCAAAATCTGAAGGGAATTTACCCTGGTATTTTTTATCAACAATTCTTGCAGTATGTAATAAATTTTTGCAGCGACTATAATAACCCAAGCCTTCCCATAATTTAAAAACTGCTTCATCTTTTGCATCTGCTAATTCAGTTATAGTTGGATAAGCCCGGATAAACTTTTCGTAATAATTCCAGCCTTGTTCAACCCTTGTTTGTTGAAGAATGATTTCACTCAGCCAAACTTTGTACGGATCTTTTTCGCCTTTCCATGGCATTGTTCTTTTGTTTTCTTCACGATGCCATTTCATTAATATATTCCTGAAAACCTTTTTATTCTTCATACAATTTGCCTGTTACTTATTTTTTGTAAGCGGCGTTTTTACATCATGATAAAATAAAAAAGTCCAGTTTTTTTTTTTGCCCTCTTCCCACCATTCACTCCGAAGTTCCATTGCTCTCTTTCCATTAAAATCATATTTGGCAACAAACCTGTGTTTCATTTGCTGTAATTGCGGCGCATCATCAGCACCAAAAAAAGTTGTTTCATCGTTTTCCTTTATCCAGAAAACCTGGTGATGCGGGCTGTGTGCGCCGGTAACTTTATAATGTATATAAGTATCGATATCACCTTCCGGTTCAGTTAAAAAAACAACCTGTGAATTTTGTTGCAATATTGAAATTTCTTCCGCCATAAAAGAAGGAAAGCCTGTATTCATTGCAAAATCAAATTCAGATTGCTGCACAAAAAAAATTGCATTTGAAAATGATAAATGATAATGTCCGAGCTTGTCTTTATAGCTCACGCCGCCAGCGTGATCTTTATGCAAATGAGATAATAAAACTTTGGTTACATGTTCAGGCTGAATATTATTTGCACGCAGGTTTTCATGCAATTGCATTGCACCATTTTTCATAAATCCAAGGCCGGTATCAAGCAATAAAACGTCTTTGTTTGTAATAACAATAAATGGTTGCACTTCTACCAGCAAACTTCCGCTGTGCCGTGCCTGCAATTCATCTTTTTCCAGGTCAAACGGAACAAAAATCTTCGAGTTATCAATTGTAAACGAGCCTTCACTTAAAGGAACAATTTGCATGGGCGCAAGTTAGAGCTATTGATATTTCAAACTGGCCATTCAATCAATTTTTATATATATTAAATTATTTTTAAGTTTAACGAAAATTAATCTATGAAAAAAATACGAATTCTATCTGTTGATGGCGGCGGCATCCGCGGCATTTTACCGGGAACAATTTTAATGCAGCTTGAAGAAACATTACAAAAGAAAAGTGGTAATAGCGATC
>JAFBAF010000036.1 GCA_019247895.1 Parafilimonas sp.
TTGACGTATGATATGGAACGTTTCAACGCTTTGCTCAGCAACAAAAAATATCCTGTACAAATTATTTGGGGCGGTAAACCTTATCCTGTCGATTATCCTGCCATCACTCAATTCAATAATCTTGTGCAGTTAAGCAAAAATTATAAAAATGTGGCAGTACTTATTGGCTACGAATTGGGACTAAGTAAAAGATTAAAACAAGCTGCTGATATTTGGTTGAATAATCCACGTGTGCCGCGTGAAGCATCAGGAACAAGCGGAATGACGGCAGCAATGAATGGCGCTATAAATTTTTCTACGGATGACGGGTGGATTCCTGAATTCATCAATAACGGTAATAATGGCTTTGTTGTACCAATGGCTGATTACCATAATATGAATGTGCATGAGCAGGATGAATATGATTTAAACAAAGCGTACGAAATTCTTGAACAGCAAATACTGCCTTTATATTATGAAAACCCTGATACATGGCGTCAAATAAGAAAGAATGGAATGCGTGATGTGCGTGTTCAATTTGACAGTAACCGCATGGCGCATGAATACTACGAAAAATTATATAGATAGATACTGCAGCACTTATTTTTATAGATAGAATTGAAACCAGCATTGCATTACTTTTGTTCACAATCTTGCTTAGATGAAGTATAAATTTTCAGTGCTGGCTGCTGTATTGTTTTTTTTCTCTTTTAGTTATGCGCAAATTCCCGGCGATTCTCTAAAGCGCCCTAAACTTGTTGTAGGAATTGTGATTGATCAAATGCGTTGGGATTATCTCTATAAATTTTATGATTTATACGCGGGTGATGGTGGTTTCAAAAGATTGCTGAACCAGGGGTTTAGCTGTGATAATACTTTTATTCCATATACACCAACAGTAACAGCAGCAGGTCATGCAAGTATTTATACAGGTTCAGTTCCTGCAATTGATGGTATTGTTGGTAATATTTGGTTTGATAAACCGCAAAATAAGATTGTTTACTGTGCTGATGATGACAGTACAAAAACTATCGGTGCTAACGATGCCTCAGGGAAAATGAGCCCACGTAATTTGCAGGTAACAACTATAACAGATGAGTTAAAATTAGCAACAAACTTTGCATCAAAAGTTGTTGGCATCTCAATTAAAGACAGAGCCGCAGTTTTTCCTGCAGGTCATTTGGCAAATGCGGCTTATTGGTACGATTCTGAAAATGGAAATTTCATTTCGAGCTCTTATTACATGAGTGATCTGCCACGTTGGATTAAAGATTTTAACAAGCGAAAACTTACAGATTCACTATATGGCTTGAATTGGGATTTAAGTCTTCCGGCTAAAGTCTATTCAAAGTATGCCGGCAATGATGAAGAACCCTATGAGCGTTTGCCATTTGGCAACGATCAAAAACGTTTTCCCTATATATTGAACGGTTTTATAAAAAATGATTATTCTAAGATTGCTGTAACGCCTTATGGTAATAATTTATTAGAGGCATTGGCTGAAGCAACTATTGTAAATGAAAACCTTGGCAAGAATAATTCTACAGATTTTTTAGCGGTTAGTTTCTCTTCACCGGATTACATCGGCCACACGTTCGGTTCCGAATCATGGGAACAACTGGATGACTATATTAAACTGGATAAAACGCTTGGTAACTTTTTATCATTCTTAGATGCACAAATAGGCAATGGCAATTATATCATTTTTTTAACTGCAGATCATGGTGTAGCAAACAGCCCCGGTTTTTCGCAAATGCATAAATTACCCGGCGGTACATTTAATGAGAACAGTTTTATGAATGCGATGAAGCAGTTAATGGTTGTAAAATACGGATCCGCGGATATAGTTAAAGGTATGTATGAAGAACAATTACTGTTAAATGATGAAAAAATAGATTCGCTTCATTTAAATAAAGATGTAATAATTGAAACTATAATTAACGCTGCAGAACAAAGAGCTGGTGTGGCCAGGGCGATTTCAATAAAAAGTTTAAGCAATACAACTTTGAACTCAACAGAAAAGCAAATGTTGAGTAATACCTATTTCCCTATGCGCAGCGGAGATATACAAATTGTTTTGCAACCGGGCTATGTTGCCGGTGATGGTTTGGGCACTTCCCATGGATTATGGAATCCGTATGATGCTCATATACCTTTATTATGGTATGGCTGGAATATTAAACCGGGCAGTACAAAACGTGAAATTTATATGACTGACATTGCCGCAACCGTTGCTGCATTATTACATATTCAAATGCCAAGTGGTTGTGTTGGAAAAGTTATACCGGAAGTTTTTGCACAATAAAAAAGCTTCCATAAAAGAAGCTTTAAAATTACTACTAAAATTTAAACATTATGGTGCAACGAGCCTGAATCCATTGCCATGGATATTCACAATCTCAATCTGCTCGTCGTCTTTTAAATATTTGCGCAACTTTGCAATGTATACATCCATGCTGCGGCCATTGAAATAAGTATCGCTTCCCCAAATTTTCTTTAACGCTCTTTCACGCGGCAACAAATCATTCTTATGTTCGGCGAGCATTTTCAATAACTCATTTTCTTTAGGAGAAAGTGTTTGCGTTTTTCCATCATGTGCTAACTCGCGTAATTTTGGATTGAAATGATAACGACCTAAATCGAATTCAATATTTTCACTTTCTTTATTCAATTCTTCATTGCGTTTAAGAATTGCTTTTATTTTTAGTAACAGTACTTCGCTGTCAAAAGGTTTGGTTATATAATCATCTGCACCAAGCTTGTATCCCTGTATAATATCTTCTTTCATAGTTTTCGCGCTTAAAAAGAAGAGTGGTATATCAGGATCTATATCACGAATTTCTTCTGCCAATGTAAAGCCATCCATGTTAGGCATCATTACATCAAGCAAACAGATGTCAAATTTTTCACGTTGAAATGCAGCAAGGCCAAGTCTTCCATCTCTTTCCAATGTTACGTCATAATCATTTAGTTCAAGATAATTTTTAAGAACCATGCCGAGGTTAGTATCGTCCTCACACAATAAAATTTTATATTTTTTTCCTTCCATAATCATTGTTTGTTTTAAATCTTAGCATCAATTTAAATGCCTTAAATATTATTTGAATAATTATTAAAGATAAGAATGATTAAAGGAAATTTAATATATGAACTCAGTTTAACGGATGTTTATAATTTTACGCATTGAATATACAACTATGATCTTAGTGCAAGATAATAAACTGAAAAAATTAATTATTGTTGGCGACAGAGCTTTAATTCGCCCATCAAAACCAAACGAGCGTACATCAACAGGTTTATATCTTCCGCCCGGCGTGCAGGAAAAAGAAAAAGTGCAGCAAGGCTATATTATTAAAACCGGGCCTGGTTATGTACTTCCTTTACCTGTTGAAAACGAACCCTGGAAAAGTGAGGAAGAACAAGTGAGGTACATTCCGTTGCAAGCAAAAGAAGGTGACCTTGCGATATTTTTATTAAGCGGTGCAACAGAAATTATTTACGAGAGTGAGAAATATTTTATTGTTCCGCAAAGCGCTATATTAATGTTAGAAAGAGACGAAGATCTTTAGCGCTTGTTTTTCCTGTTTGAATAAATCACAATTCTATTAAGCAATGTTGCAACGGGAACTAGTGTTGCGACACATAGTAAGCGTTG
>JAFBAF010000275.1 GCA_019247895.1 Parafilimonas sp.
AAATAATTTAAAATAAGCTGTTTTATTTTCATTCCAGTTTGTAACTGCAGGCGATGGATACTTAAAAAAAGTTTCATTGTTAGCATTGCTATACAACTTTATAATGTCTTTTTCAAAAGGTGCATTGAGTGTTGTATAAAAAAGTTCAGGCTTATTAAAAAAAGGCTGAACGTATTCATAAAATTCATCAATGGAATATTGTTTACCATCAAACAAATCATTCTCCAATTCAACAGAGCACTTGCGCTTAATTGTAAAATGATCGTAGACTTTATCAATAAACGGATATAGTTTGGAGGAAATGTTCATTTGTGTTTTATGCAATTTTTAAATTCGTTATAAACTTAAAAAATTAATCTCATCATCCGCACAAACATTCAACTGTACAAGGGAGTGACACAACGAAGACGCCATGAAATCCTATAGTTGGTAAATAAAAAAAATCCCCTCCCGCAAAGCGGGAAGGGGAACAACTAAAACTCTATGCCAGCCAATCGTCAGTCCGGTTTCTTGCCATCTAAAAAAGTATTGATGGTAGAAATTTGTGTATTGTTATGCTCATCTTTCTTAACTGCTACCTTGCTATAAAAATCCTCAACAGTTGTAAGTTTATTATTGCCAAATAATTCCAAATTCCTGCGCACATATGCCGGCACATTTTCATACTCACTGTTCGTGTCCATTGTATTCATGTTGTATGAAAGATTGCGCAACTTATGTATGCGTTCTTCGGCACGACGTTTTTGCTCTTCTTCTTCATCATTGATTGGCAAATTGAAAACCGCAGCCGGCATTGGTTTCGCAGAAGGCTCTTCCTCTTTAATTACCAAATCAAATTCCATTGTTTCTTCTTCAAACAAAACTTTCGGCGTTTCTTTTTTAGGTTCCTCCTTCTTTATTTCAGCAACTGCTTTCACTTCCTGCTTTTTTACTTCTTCCTTTTTTGTATTGGCAGTTTGCTGCGCATAAATAGTTGAAGGTTTATTTAAGAAAGATGTTGGCGCTACTTTAGGATCTTCCATTTTTTCTTCATAAAACATGTTTAGTACAGAAGGTATTTCCTCAGGCGCTTTTTCTTTCTGAACCTCTTCAATTTTTATTTCTTTTATTTCAGGAACATCAAGCTCAAACTGTAAAGTTTCTTCTTCTTTTACTTTTTCAATAACGGGTTCTTCTATATTTATTGCTTCATTTAAAGGCAGGTTCAATGTTGGCGCATATTCATCAATCGCAGCCTTTTCTTTAAAAGGCAGATTCGGTTGTTCATACATTTTCCTTTCTTCGCCTGCAACTCCCAAAGTCATCACGATCTTGTCTTCTTTTGGCTTCTCCATTTTCTTTGCAGGCATTGTTTCTTTATGCAAAGCTGCTACAGGATCTTTTTGTTCAAAGCCTGTTGCAATTAAAGTGATACCAATTTTTCTTTCAAGAGTAGGATCATAACCCATACCTACAATTACATCAGTTGATTCACCGGCCTGCATTCTTAAATAACTGTTGATGATCTCGAGTTCATCCATTGTGCATTCAAATTCACCTTCTGCACTATTTATGTTTATCAAGATCCATTTTGCTCCACGAATATCATTGTCATTTAAAAGCGGAGAACTCAATGCTTCTTCAATTGCACGTTGTGCACGATTATCGCCTTCAACTGCAGAGCTGCCTAAAATAGCAACACCGCCATTTTTCATAACAGTACATACATCAGCAAAGTCAACAATAATATGGCCGCGACTGTTGATGATATCGGTGATGCATTTAGCTGCAGTTGCCAACACATTGTCTGCTTTTGCAAATGCTTCTTTCATTTTTAGATTGCCATATTGCATGCGCAGCTTATCGTTGCTGATGATGAGCAACGTATCAACATAAGGTTGCAATCTTTTTATTCCATCTTCTGCCTGCAACAACCTGCGCGGACCTTCGAAACCGAAAGGTGTTGTAACAATACCAACAGTAAGGATGCCCATTTCACGACAAACCTGCGCAATAATTGGCGCACCGCCGGTTCCTGTTCCGCCGCCCATACCCGCACATATAAATGCCATTTTTGTATTCACTTCCAAAATGCGCCGAATTTCTTCAAGACTTTCTTCGGTTGCATTTTTACCAACTTCAGGATTAGCACCTGCACCTAAACCTTGTGTTAGGTGCGGCCCGAGCTGCACTTTATTTGGAACAGGGCTTTGATCTAATGCTTTCGCATCTGTATTACATATTACGAAGTCAGTACCTTCAATATTTTGAGCGTACATATAATTAACTGCATTGCTGCCGCCACCGCCTATGCCAAGCACTTTCATGATTGATGATTTTTGCTTTGGCAAATCAAAATGTATCATAGTTAAATTTTTGTGGTTAGTAAGTGTTGTTGAATTTTAATGGTTGTTATATTCGGTTAACAGTCGACCGTTGACGGTTAACCGTGGTCTATCTTATTTCTTTATCTTCTTCTTCTTTAAACATATCAATTAAACTGTCTTTGAATTTATCCCAGAAGTTGTTCAGGCCTTTTGTACGTGCTGTTATATTTATCTTCGGTTTCTTTTCTTCTTTAATTGTTGTTGGCACTTCTTCTTTCCTCAATACTTCAGGCACTTGAACTTTCTTAAACTTATTATCGAATTCCTTGCGCTTATGTTCGTAATCGTTATATCCTTTCAGAATTAAACCAATACATGTTGCATACATTGGTTTCTTCAATTCATCAATATGATTTGGCGCAAGATGTTCGTTGGGATAACCAATGCGTGCATTAATGCCGGTGCAGTATTCTGTTAATTGAATTAAATGTTTAAGCTGAGAGCCGCCGCCTGTTAAAATAATTCCTCCATTCAATGCACGTGCATCCAAACCGATTTGTTTGATGTGATATGTAACGAAATCAAGTATCTCGCTCATTCTTGCCTGTATGATTGCAGCAAGATTTTTTACACTGATCTCTTTCGGCGCCATTCCTTTTAAACCGGGAATTGTAATGAAAGCATTTGCTTTTGCTTCATCAGCCAGTGCAGTTCCAAACTGTGTTTTCATTGCTTCAGCCTGGCCTTTTAATACACCCAAACCCATGCGTATATCGTTGGTAATATTTTCACCACCAAACGGAATAACTGCAGTATGTTTTAAAATACCATCATAAAAAACAGCGAGGTCACTTGTGCCGCCACCAATATCTAAGATCGCAACACCAGCTTCCATATCAACATCACTCAT
>JAFBAF010000102.1 GCA_019247895.1 Parafilimonas sp.
TTATTTGCGGTTGATGCTGCAACTGCTTTTTTAAGTGTTGATAAAATACAGGTGTTGGTCCTGGCATTGTTTATAAAACAATTGACAGCGGACATAATTGGTTGCCTGTGTTCACGCACAAAGGAACATGCAATATTTTAATAAGCATGTTTGATGCTGAACAAGGATTGTTAGCATGCAGCTTTGATAGCTTTAATGGCTCAATACCGGCAGGTGAAAATTTATATTCAACCTATAATAGCGGTAATACGTGGATGATTGATTCGGCAGTTACACCAAAAAGTTTTATTCTTGATCTCGAAGCAAAATCTCATAAGGCTGCTTTTATTGATTACAATAACTTTTATTATTCATCAAACAGAAGCGGAACATTTCCTTTGCGATATTCTATTCCTCATCCATCTGATCCTAAAAGTTATTTGCAGTTTGAAGACAGCAATTATGTGATCTTTAATTCAAGCAGCTTAATTGATATAATTGTGCGCAGGCCCGCCAGCAACGGCTGGATTGATATGCATACACCGCAAGAGGTGGTTGCCGGCGCAGTTACAGCAATTGTTTTAGATGGTAACGAATGCTGGATGAGCGAAGCATTTGATACAAATCAATTATATTATTCTTCAGACAGTGCAAAAACATTTACGCCAACTGTTCCCATTCAAAATTCTTCATTTCAATTTTTAACCAAAGCGAGAACTGGCAAAACATTGGTTGGCGGCACACCATCATTTACGAATGGCCAGATATGGCTTAATAAAAGACAAGCAACCACTGCCAACAATATTTCTGTTACCAGTGAAAGGTTCCCTGCTGTTGAACAATGAGTGTAGCATTAACAATAAGCTGAATAGAAATGCTGCAACTCTATCGTACATTTGCTTAAATTTTATATATGTTGAACACGATTGAAAGTGCGATTGAAGATATAAAGCAAGGCAAGCTTGTGATTGTGGTGGATGATGAAGACCGCGAAAACGAAGGTGATTTTATAACGGCTGCGAGAAATGTTACGCCTGAAATTATCAACTTCATGAGCAAAGAAGGAAGAGGTTTGATTTGTGCGCCGATTAACGAGGAGCGTGCGGATGAATTAAAGCTTGATCTGATGGTAAGCAACAATACTGCGTTGCATGAAACTCCTTTTACAGTAAGTGTTGATTTGATAGGTAACGGTTGCACAACGGGTATCAGCGCACACGATCGTGCAAAAACAGTACAGGCATTAATTGATCCAAATATAAAACCCGAAGATTTAGGAAGACCCGGTCATATCTTTCCTTTGCGTGCAAAAAAAGGTGGTGTTTTAAGAAGAACTGGTCATACTGAAGCAACTATTGATTTAGCAAGATTGGCAGGTTTTGAATCTGTTGGTGTGTTGGTTGAAATTATGAATGAAGATGGAACAATGGCGCGTTTAACGCAGCTTAAAAAAATTGCAGAGAAGTTTGATCTGAAAATAATTTCTATAAAAGATTTAATTGAATATCGCTTAAAAACCGATTCTTTGATTGATGAGATAGTGCGTGTGGCTATGCCTACAAAGTATGGCGATTTTAAGCTGGTTGCATTTAAAGAAAAAACAACAGGCGGCGAACATCTTGCATTGATAAAAGGCGAGTGGCAAAAAGATGAACCTGTGTTAACACGTGTGCACTCAAGTTGTTTTACAGGCGATATTTTAGGCAGCTTCCGTTGCGATTGTGGTGAGCAATTGCACAGAGCCATGCAGATGGTGGAAGCTGAAGGCAAGGGTTTGATTTTATACATGAACCAGGAAGGTCGTGGCATTGGATTGATGAATAAGCTGCGTGCTTATAAACTGCAGGAAGAAGGCATGGATACCGTTGAAGCGAATTTGCATTTGGGTTTTGGAATGGATGAACGCGATTACGGTGTTGGCGCACAAATTTTGCGTTATCTCGGCGTAACCAAGTTACGGCTGATGAGCAATAACCCAAAAAAACGCGCAGGCTTAAGTGGCTATGGTTTGGAAATTGTTGACATTGTTCCGATCGAAATAAAACCTAACGAACACAACGAAAAATATTTGCTTACAAAGCGTGATAAACTTGGTCACAAAATCTTGTCACATAAGTAATTTTATGTAACCGGCTCTTGTACTTTGTGGCATCACGGTTGTGTCACTCCCTTGTACTTTTGATTCACTATTCGGCATTAATTTAGCATTCAAATCTTGAATCTTTTCAAACTTTGAAATTTTAAATTATGGAACTTCACGTTTGCAAAAATTACAATGAACTAAGTGAACACATCGCCGATTGGATGGTGGAATATTTATGCAAAACACTTGCAATGCACGAGAGATTTTCAATTGCATTAACCGGCGGTAACACCCCAAAAAAATTGTACGAGATTCTTGCCAGCGATGAGTACAAAAATAAAATTGACTGGAGCCGCGCAAACATTTTCATTGGTGATGAACGCTTTGTTCCGTTTAATGATGATAAGAGCAACGCAAAAATGATTCGCGAAACTTTGCTTGATCATGTTTCAGTAGATGAAGCCCATGTTCATTTCATGCAAACGGAAAATATGTCGCCCGAAACCGCAGCCAATGCCTATGAAGAAGTGCTGGAACATTATTTCAATAAGAATACTGCTCAATCAACTTTTGATCTTGTGTTGTTAGGCATGGGTGATGATGCGCATACACTTTCACTTTTCCCGGGCCAAAAGGATGCTATAAATGAACAAACAAAATGGTGCACTTATTTGTGGGTGGAGCAACAAAATATGCATCGCATTACATTAACTGCACCTGTTATTAATGCTTCAAAACAAGTTGCTTTTTTAATTAGTGGAGAAAGCAAATCATCAGCACTAAATTATGTGTTGCATAAAAAATACGATCCGCTTAATTATCCTTCGCAAATAATAAAACCAGCCAACGGTGAATTGCACTTTTTTGTTGACGAAGCTGCGATGAACGGTTAATGCTCAAGAGCTTTTCCTTTTTCGTAAACCGCTTTTCCCAATTCGTAAACCATGGCGCTATCGCACAGCTACTTTTGCTGCAATGAAATATTTATATACAGCAACCACATTTATCCTGGCTTCTGTTTTAGCTATAACAAGCCAGGCACAATACAAAACAAGAGCGCAAAATCTTATTACAACTAACGAAGATTCACTCCATGCAGGCAGCAACAAAAGCAGTACTGTTATCTCAGGTTATGGTAGTGCTTTTTATCAAAGAGATTTTAATGCAGAGCAATCTATTGCAACATTAGAGCGTGCGGTATTGTTTGTTGGTCATAAGTTCAACAACAAAATTTCTTTTTTCTCTGAGCTTGAGATTGAAAACGCAAAAGTTGAAGGTGGCGAAGGTGGCGAAGTTGCCATGGAACAGGCTTATTTAAAATTCAATTTCAATGCGCATCAGTATTTAGTTGCCGGTTTGTTTTTGCCACGCATTGGTATCTTAAACGAAAATCATTTGCCCGTAAATTTTAATGGCGTTGAACGACCAATAGTTGAAACGTTGGTTATTCCTGCAACGTGGCGTGAATTAGGTGTTGGGTTGTATGGCTCGTCAAACAGCCTGCCGTTAAACTATAGTATTGCATTAATGAATGGATTAAACAGTGCAGCGTTTGAACACGGCTCAGGTTTTAGAGAAGGCCGTGCTGAAGGCAGTAATGCATATGCAAATAACCTCGCAATAAATGCATCAGTACAATATAATATTTCAGATTTTAAATTGCAGGTATCGGGTTATGCCGGCGGAACGGTTGGATTAAATAAGCAAGATGCTGATAGTTTAGGTTTGAATAATGGCGCATTTGGTACAACGCTTTATCTTGGCGAAGCCGATGTTCAGTTTGAAAAAAACGGCATCAGCGCAAAAGCGTTGGCCACATATGTCGCGTATCCTAATGCTGACAAAGTGGATGTTGCGTACGCTAAAAATATAGGTAGCGGCATGTATGGCGCTTATGCAGAAATTGGTTATGACTGGTTATATAAAAAACAAAGCACAACTCAATTTATAACATTTGCGCGTGGTGAAATACTTGATCTCAATTCAAGTGTGCCACCGGAACCAAAAGGTATTTACGATGGTACTTTAAAACAAACTCATATTATTGCGGGCTTTAGTTATTTGCCCATTCCAAATGTTGTGATAAAAGCTGACGTGCGTTTGTTACATACAGGTCCGCAAAATCCTGAGTTGGCAGTTGATCCTTCATCTTATAAACAGAATAATCAGTTTTTAAATATTGGAATTGGATATTCCTTTTAATATCTGAACAAAGATTTGGGTTGATTAAAAAGATGATAAGATGACGAAGAACTATTTGTTAATCAGCAATTCTATTTGTCTCGTATTCTATGTCTTTTCAAAGGTCTCGCCGAATGCCGCATTAATTTTTTGTTATCAGCTGCGGCATTTCAATTGATCACGGTTGTGTCACTCCCTTGTACTGAAGGAAAAATGGCATCTTTGATTTCAAAATCTTACCAATATAATTAAGTCAAACAGCATAAACAACAAGCAGTAAATCAGAAAATACTATAAATCGTGGTTCAGACAAGAAGAAACTTTATATCATCCTCCTGCAAAATTTGTTTACTGGGTGCAGCAGGTTTTTCATTAACCCAATCGATTGGCTGCGCACCAACGTCATCAGTATATAAAGCGGCTATCAGCAATGGGAATCTAAATGTGCCTTTGAATTTGTTTGAAAAAAATGCATTGCAAATTGTTCGTCCTGCAGGTTGGTATTATGATGTTGCCGTTCAAAAGAACGATGATAATTCTTATACCGCTTTATTGTTGCAATGCACACACCAGGAAAATCAATTAACAGTAACAGGAACAGGTTATCATTGCAGTTTACATGGCAGCGATTTTGATAAGCAAGGCAATGTGCGCAAAGGTCCGGCAGAACAATCATTGCATCATTTCGAAACTTCAGTTGATAACAATGTCCTCAACATACACATAAATAATTTCAAACCATAAATAAAAGAAGCAATTTATGAACCTAAGTAAACAGACAGGGGTAAACTGCTGAAGTTTTTGAATAGTCTGTAATGCTCATTAAGGTAATGCATCACCTTTAAACTTTTTCCAGAAAATATTTCATAAAAAACATTTCGCTTCATGCGAGGATTTTCATGAAGTCATTCGTAATAGCATTCATATAATTTTGTTAAATGATTCACTGATATTTCAGACTAACTAATTACACGTAACTAATTTTGTAAAAAATAGAACGCTGCCCTTTACATAAGGTTAAGCGTTCAGTTTTTCTTCAACATTTATTTTAAATTTTACAGCTTACTTAAAAATTAATGCAACGATTATTACTCTTACTCTCCATACTTTTTTTATATTTCAATACAAAGGCGCAAAACAACATTTCCGTTACGGGCATTGTTGCAGACAGTGCATCAAAAATGCCGGTTGAATATGCAACGATAACTTTATCTGACGCAAAAACAAACAAAACTGTAAACGGAACAACAACTGATAGTCTTGGTTATTTTAATTTAACAGGTGTTGAGTCAGGCGTGTATAATTTTTCATTTGAGTTTATTGGTTATTTCAAAAAAACAATCAATAATATAAAGATCGAACAAAGCCGTACTCCGCACAATATCGGAATGATCTTTTTGCATAAGGATTTGAATACTTTAAAAGACGTTGTAGTTACATCGCAGGCAAAACTGGTCGAAAATAAAATTGATAAACTCGTTTATAATGCCGAGAATGACCTTACATCTGTTGGTGGTTTGGCAACCGATGTTCTTAAAAAAGTTCCGCAGGTTTCTGTTGATGCAGATGGCAATGTTGAACTTGCCGGCAGCAGTAATGTTCGCTTTTTAATAGATGGAAAACCTTCGACAGCATTTGGAAGCAACATTGCAGATGTGTTGCAGGCTATTCCTGCAAGCCAGATAAAAAGTGTTGAAGTCATCACTAATCCAGGTGCTAAATATGATGCGCAAGGTTTGGGTGGGATCATTAATATCATTTTAAAAAAATCCAAAGTAAATGGTGTGAATGGAAACGTATCATTAAGCTTGGGAACACGATTGGAAAATGGTTCTTTCAATATTACAATGCGTCATGGAAATTTTGGTTTGCATGCATTTACAAGCGGCAATGAAAGGCTTCCCGCTCAAACACCAACTTCATCTTATCGTACCACAACAGATACAATCAACAAAGAGTATGATATATTGATGCAGCAAAGTACCCCGGAAACAAAAAGATATGGAACTGAATCAGGCCTTGGGTTTGACTGGACATTGAAAAAATACAACAGCTTTTCGGGTAGTTTAAATTATAGCAAGTATGGCTATTCCGGCAACGGCATAATGAGCCAGCAACAACAAGTCATTCCTTTTAATAGTAATGATGTGATTTCTGATATCCAATCATTAAGTAATTCAGCAAATAAATATTATTCTGATTACATTAATGCCGACCTGGATTATAAAAGAACTTTTGCAAAAGAAGATCAGTCACTTGAAATCGATGTAAGTACAAATTATGGCCACGATAATTCAGCGGGCGGAAATTTTCAGACATTGATTCCGCAAGATTCTGTTTTTTATGGTATCAATAATAAAAATATTGGCAGGCAAAATGAAACCGAGATTGAAATAGATTATACGCAACCATTTGCAAAGGATATTGTTTTTGATGCAGGCGCCGATCTCACATTTGATAAGATAAACAGCAATGCGCAGGTATATGCTTTGCAAACTGATAGCAAGGAATATATTTATGACAGCTTAATTTCAAATCATCTTACCTATAATCAACAAGTGTATGCTTTGTACGCTGAATTAAGCATGCCTGTTGGCCATTTGTTTGATGTAAAAATTGGTTCAAGATATGAGCGCACCGAGATAAGCTCTTTTTATTCCAATGCCGCGCAACAAGCAAAAACACCCGGTTATAATACAGTGGTTCCTTCTGCTTTTCTGTTACATCACTTAACCGATCATCAAACATTAAAATTGAGTTATTCAAAAAGAATTGAGCGGCCCGATTATGAAGACCTGAATCCATTTATAAATACGGCAGATCCTAAAAATATTACGGCGGGCAATCCTTACTTAAAACCGGAGATTGGTAATCGTGTTGAGTTTAGTTATAATCATGAGTATGGTAATGCAGGCTCGTTTATGATCACTGCATTTTATCGTGCTAATAAAGATGATATTCAGCCTTACACGGCGGTTTACCCTGAACTTGCAATTGGCGATAGTGTATATACAAATGTTTCTGTAAGTACAAGAGAAAATATTGGCCGGGAACATAATATGGGCGTTAACCTTTTTGGTGATGTTCGCGCAACAGATAAATTCAGCTTACGAACAAACCTTTCATTTTTTAAGCGACATATTATTAATGATATTGATTCCGGCAGTGATGCCCACAGTTTTAATTACAGGATCAATTTGAACGCAACATACCAGTTCAGTAAAAGTTTGTCTGCAGAATTTTTCGGCAACTTTAATTCGCCAAGAAATGAGTTGCAGGGAAAATATCCCTCATTCACTTTTTATACATTCGCTGCACGCAAACAGCTTTGGAATAAAAAGGCAAGCATAGCTTTAACGGCTTCTAATTTTTTAAGCGAATATTTAAAATTGCCGACTGAATTATTCGGCACAAATTTTACAAGTACAAACGTGCGTAAAATTCCCATTCGTTCATTTGGTATCAACTTCACATACAAGTTTGGCAAGCTTGAATTTAAGAAAGATAAGGATGATAGTAAAGACAATAGCGTACCTGAGCTGGGTAGTGGAAATAATTAATTTGATTAATGAATCATTTTCTGCTTACTTCTAATTTTCTTCAAATTATGGCCTGTATTTTGAAAAATAATTAAACAGCCATAAAATGAAAATTATGCGAGGATATGTTTGTGTTTTATTAATGATTTTATTTTTTAAAAACGTAAATGCGCAAAATGATACGCTGGTAAATAAGCTGGATAGCCTTAATAGAAAAACTGACACCACCGGCAGTCAAACCAACATCATCAATCCCCACGCCTATACAGAAAACACACGAATAAGTTTTCCGGCATACTTTATATTGCTGGGTAATGATTTTAAACAACAGGTAACGGCGCCATTTCATCAAACTTCAAAAGAGTGGCTACGCATTGGTGTTTACTGCGCTTCAGTTGCAACTATATCAGCCGTTGCTGATGAACCTGTTCAACGCTTTGCAGTAAAAGTGCACGATAGCAGCAAGGCTGTATCAGCTGTTAGCAGTTATGTTACCAAATTTGGCGGCAGATACGAAGTATATACTTTAGCGGCATTAGGTGGTTATGGATTTATTTTCAATAATAAAAAAATGCAAACAACAACTTTGCTTGCCACTCAGGCTTACATAACAAGCGGTCTTATAGAAACTATACTTAAAACTATCAGCGGAAGGCAAAGACCAAGTTATTATAACCCAAATCATCCGGAATCGGAGCCTTATTTTCATGGCCCTTTTTTTAAAAAAGGTGTTGATGTAAGTGGTCATGCAATAAATAGCTCTTTTCCTTCAGGGCACACTACAGTTATATTTGCAGCGGCAACTGTTTTTGCAAAAGAATATAAGAATACTCCGTGGGTTCCGCCATTAGCGTATGGCGCTGCTACTCTTGTTGGATTAAGCAGAATTACGGAAAACAAGCATTGGACTACAGATGTTATTGTGGGCTCAACACTTGGATATTTATGCGGCAGGCAAGTTGTAAATAACTACCATCGCTATGCTAAATTGAAAGCACCGAATAAAAGCGGGACGCTATCGTTTAATTTGAATTATAACGGTTATAATTTTGAGCCGGGTTTTGTTTATACTTTTAGAAATTAATTGTGTTTAATATTTACATACAATCACCTGGAATGTTCCGGGCATGAGCGGAGGTCTTTTTGAGGTATCAGTTGATGCGCCAAAATCTGCTGTTGGTGTATAAACATTATGGGTATGCATATCTACCGTTAATGTTCTTGCGCCACGCTTTGTTGCAAGGTTATTGATAACCGTAAACTTATTTTTCGATTCTTCCTTTATAATCGTTAAAGTGCCTTCGCCATTGGATGAATAGATTGTGTTTAGTGACGGATCAAACGCAGTTCCATCACAGCCATCCCCAATAGGAAGTTTTGTAATTAATTTGCCGTTTGTGGCATCTATCACAATCAATAATTTATTATCACAACCGGCAAACAATAATTTATTTTTTTTATCGATCGATAAGCCGGAAGGTGATTCTCCCGGTGCAACAGACCATGTATGAATTAATTTCATTGAATTGATATCAATCACTTCTATTTCACTTTTGTCTTCATTATTAATATAAATATTTCCTGCATTATCACTAACAGCAGTTTCGGGTTTCCCTTTCACATCAATTGTTGCAACTACTTTGTTTGTTGATGGATCAATTACACTTATATCTTTACTTCCACCATTACAGGTTATGATTTTTTTAGAATATTCATCATAAAAAATTGCATCCGGATTTTTCCCGGTTGCAATGCTATCAGTAACGTGTAGTGTATTTAAATCAAACACAAAAACATTATTTAATCTTCCGTTGCTTGTAAATCCTTTATTTAAATTATGCACAAGTGCAATGCCGTGCACGCCAAGTGTACCCGGAATTATGCCGACTGAATCACCATTATTCTTATCAATTACATTTACTTGTGTGCCGTGAGAAACAAATAATTTATTTGACGCAGAATCAACAAAAATGTAATCCCACCAGCCATCACTTTTTATGTGAAATGAGTCTGCAACATGCAATGGCGTTTGCGCAAATAAATTTGCTGACATAAATAATAGAGCGATCGACAAAATTTGCTTAAGCATATTAATATTGTTATTTAAAGAATGTTTTTTATTATAGTTGAGAACCAATAACCATTAAGAATTTTTTCAGAAAGAATACCAAAACCGGCACCGCAATCACATCGCTTGCTTAATGCCTGATTTCATTCAACAGAAATTGCTTTATATATTTTAGCTTCTGTTTAAGATTAATCTTGTTCCTCTTTTAAAAATTTACCGTTCTCATCAAACAAAAGATCTTTGCCCTTTACTTCGGCTTCATACATTTTACTTGATGTTGGATTGCTGATAATAGCTGCTTCTTTTATTGATGCTCCTTTGTAATTTGTTTGCACGTAATCTGCAACTGCTTTTGGCAATTCGCTTACATTAATATCGGTTTCTGTTTCCAGCCATTTACCTGCTGCATCAAAAGTTGCCGACATTGTTTTTCCATCTTTACTAAAGTTTGCTTCATAGTTACCATCTTCCTTATCCCATTTTTTTACGGTCGTATTGGGAAAGTTTTTTTCAAACGCAGTTTTAACCGCTGAAGGAACATTTTGAGCGCTGCAACTGATGGTTGCAAAAAGAATCATACCTGCAAATAGATGTTTCATTTTTTAAAATTTATCCTGCAATTTTCATTATGAATTTGGAGGTATTCTGTAGCAGGTTTTGGTAGCAATTTTTCAAAATTATTGCTGTTGAAATTATTTGGTATACAGTTCTGCTTTAAATCTTTTTGCTAAAAATCCTGTAGCAATTAAAGGATCAATATCAACAACAATAACTCCGGCTTCACCATAGTTTTGATGTGCGATACATTTTCCATCCGGCGCAATTAATGATGTTGCTGATTCCTGGAATTTCGTTGCATAATTTATACTCGCAAAATAGATCGTGTTTTCTATTGCCCGCATCATCATTGCTTTTTCATAATAAGGATTGTCTTTATTTCCCCATTCTGTAAGTTGAACGCCTTCAACATCGCTGCCTGCATAATGCGGATGAAAAACAATGGCTGCGCCATTTTTTGCCGCCCATCTTACGGTTTCAGGATAACGAAATCCTTCATGGCAAATTGCAATGCCAAATTTCAAACCATTCGCTTCAAAAATTTTTCTTTCAGTGCCTGCAATCCACGTATTATCTTCCGTTGGATCGAGTTGATTTTTTGATTGATAACCTAATACTTCACCTTTATCATCAATTACAAAAGCAACGTTCATCATTGCTTCGTCAACAAACCAATTCATGGGTAGAATAATCACAATTGAATTTTCTTTGGCAATAACACATGCTTTTTGCAAAGCGTATCGCATATTTTCAGGTGTTGATTTTTCTGTTTTAAACTCTGTTGTTGGATAACCTGGAATATATGTTTCGGGGAAACAAATTATTCCGGCGCTTTGTTGCGCAGCATCCTTGGCTAATTTTTCAAGTTGCGATAAACATCCGTCAATTGAATGTGAAAATGTTGGAGAAGCTAATGCGATTTTCATGGCTTGAAGATAAAAGGAAAAAACTTTTCAGATTGATAAAAATGACCTTTTTATTGCATTTATACCGATAGACTTATACGGGAAAATTAGTTAAGAATGCTATCGGCACAAAACATAGTATCTTGAAAGAATTGGAGAACCAGGAAAAGGGAATGCTTTATTAAGCAAATAATTTTTTTGCGCTTGTCCAATTTTACAAACCTCGCTTGTTATATAATCAATTACTTAACAACTAAATTTTAAATCATGAACGAATATGCATTAATAATGCGGCATGAAGACGGCACTAAAATAGCCTCGCCAGAACAAATGCAAATATGGATGAAGCAAACAATGGACTGGATAAACAGCATTGCTGCGCAGGGAAAATTTGTAAGCGGCACCGGTTTACCTTTTGATGAAGCCAAAGTAGTACACTCGGATAAACTTGTAACCAATGGCCCGTTTGGAGATATTAAGGAAACCATCGGTGGTTTTATAACTGTTTATGCAGAATCTGCTGAAGAAGCGACCGGGTTTGCAAAAGGTTGCCCTGTTTTACAAGGCGAAGGCAATACTGTTGAAGTAAGAAAGATTGCTAAGCGCGATGGTGATAATTGATTCGAAAATAGAATGGAATTTCGAAATTGATTAAGCTGACTGAATGTAAAACACAAGTTGATTGAAGATATATTGTACAAGTGTTGCGACGCAAGGAACGATGCCACCAAGTACAAATGCTTGTGACCAAAAGAAATCAAAATTTTTATACCATAAAATATTAAAAAATGAAAGAGTACTTGCTTTTATACAGAACAGATTACACTGCTATGCAACAAGCTACCGCAGAACAGGCAGAAGCCATGATGAAAAAATGGATGGATTGGCTGGGAGGCATTGCCGCACAAAATAAATTAAGCACTAATGGAAACCGCTTGCACAACTCCGGGAAAATAATAAAGGCTAATGGTGTTATTACGAACGGACCTTATACAGATATTAAAGAATCGATTGGAGGTTATTCAATTATTAAAGCTGATTCGTATGAAGAAGCGGTTGAAACGGCAAAAGGTTGCCCGGTATTAAATACGGGCGGCAATGTTGAAGTAAGAGAAATTAATCCTATGTAAGATCAATTATTCAATTATTAAATTCAAGATCATGAAAGAGTTTGTATTAATTTTCAGAACTTCAGCTAACGCTGATTTTAAACCAACGACAGAACAGGCGCAGCAAATGATAACAGGCTGGATGAACTGGATGAGTGGCATTGAAAGCAGTGGTAAACTTGCAAATCGCGGAACAAGATTAGGCATTTCAAATTCAAAAGTGGTAAAGGCAAACAATGTTGTAACAAATGGCCCGTTCACTGAAATTAAGGAGTTCATTAATGGTTTTATTATTGTGAAAGCAGATTCAATTGATGAAGCGGTTGCAATAGCAAAACAATGCCCGATGGTAGCAGGAGGTGGCGGCAATGTTGAAGTGAGACCGGCGGTTTCGCCTGATGATAATAGTTAAAAAATAAAGCCTCTTAACTGAGGCTTTTAAATGTATGGCTTCAGAAGAACCAATACCGCATTTGTTCAGAACTGAATTTACAAAAATTGCTTCGGTGCTTTGCAAGCTGTTTGGCATTGAGCATATTGAAGTAGCTGAAGATATTGCTGGTGAAACTTTTTTACTGGCACTTGAAACATGGAGCTATAAAGGCATTCCCGAGAACCCGGTTGCATGGTTATACGCTGTTGCAAAAAATAAAGCAAGAAACCTCATCGTACGCAATCAAATATTCAATACAAAAATTCAACCCGAATTAAAGAAATCAGAAAGCAGTATTGATGAAATTGAGATCGATCTTTCAGAAAAAAATATAACCGACAGCCAATTGCAAATGCTGTTTGTAATTTGTAATCCGTCTATTTCAGCAGAATCCCAAATTGGCCTGGCATTGCGCATTCTTTGTGGTTTTGGCGTTGAAGAAATTGCGAACGCTTTCCTGACAAATAAAGAAACGATCAATAAACGATTGCATCGTGCAAAAGAAAAACTACGGCATGAAAAAGTAGCCATTGAATTCCCTTCAGCAAAAGAAATAGATAAAAGACTGGCGCCTGTGCTTACAACATTATATCTTTTATTTAATGAAGGATATTATTCTGAAACCAGTAATGCGGTGTTGCGTGAAGATCTTTGTTTAGAAGCAATGCGTTTAACGCATTTACTGATTGAATATGAACCAACCAATTTGCCACCGGTGAATGCACTTATGTCGTTAATGTGTTTTCATGCATCAAGATTTAAAGCAAGAAAGAATGAGAATGGCGAATTGATTTTATATGAAAACCAGGATGAAAATTTATGGAACAAAGATTTAATTCAACAAGGAATCTATTTCTTGAATCAAGCATCAATCGGCAATACAATTTCAAAGTATCATTTGGAAGCAAGCATCGCTTACTGGCACACCATTAAAGCAGATACCAAAGAAAAATGGGAAAACATTTTACAATTATATAACCGCTTGTTGCAAATAGAATATTCGCCTGTGGCAGCACTGAACAGAACATTCGCTTTATCAAAAGCCAATGGAAAAGAAGAAGCCATTATAGAAGCGGAGAAGTTGCAATTAAACAATAATCACTACTATTTTACTTTATTGGGTGAACTATATAAAGGTGTCAATAACAGTAAAGCAAAACACAATTTTGAAAAAGCATTGTCATTAGCAAAAACACAAACTGATAAATATGTGATTCAAAAGAAAATTCATGAACTTTAATAATAGGTCTGCCTTATTTTTATTGCATGAAAATATTTATTACGGCCTGCTGCGCATTTATTTGTGTTCATTCCATTTCTCAAACATTACCGGTTGCTAAAAATTACCAGCGTGCGTTTGATAAAAGCACACGTACAACAAGCGGTAAACCCGGTGCTAATTATTGGCAAAATACAGCAACGTATAACATTGATGTAAGCTTCTCACCTCAAACAAGAATTATATCAGGCGCCGAAGAAATAAATTATATCAACAATAGTCCTGATACACTACGTCGTATTTGGTTTAAGTTATATCCTAATTTTTATAAAAGAGGTGTTGGCCGCGACCAGGATATTGATGCTGCTGATGAAACGGACGGCGTGCGTATTGAAAAAATTTCGATTAATGGACAACAACATTCTTCCGATGAATTTAATATTCGCGGAACAAATGCATCCGTACCAGTGCCAGCCTTGTTGCCAGGCAAACAGATAAAATTTAATATCAGTTTTTCTTATGTTTTAAATAAAACATCTCATGTAAGAACAGGAATGGTTGACGACAGCTCAGCATTCATCGCTTATTTTTTTCCACGTATTGCAGTGTATGATGACATTGACGGATGGAATAAAATTCCTTATACAGGCACGCCTGAGTTTTACAACGATTTTTGTTCTTTTAATGTGAATATAACCGTTCCCAAAAATTATATTGTTTGCGCAACCGGTAATTTATTAAATGCAAGTGAAGTGTATGCACCGCAAATAGTGCAACGAATTGCTGATGCGGAAAAAAATGACGGCATAACAAAAGTGATTGATACTACTGAGATGTTAAACGGAAATATTACTGCACAAAACACAACCAACACATGGAAGTTTAAAGCCGATAGCGTTACGGATTTTGTTTTTGCAACAAGCAATCATTATGCATGGTACGCAAGCAGTTTGGTTGTTGATTCATCAACTCAAAGAAGAACAAGAGTGGATGCTGTGTTTAATCCGGAACACGAAGATTATTTCAATGTAATAAATTATGCGAGAAAAACAATTGCGCTAATGAGCTATAATTTTCCTGCATGGCCTTATCCTTATGCGCATGAAACGGTATTTGATGGATTGGACCAAATGGAATACCCGATGATGGTGAATGATAACCCGCTTGACGAAAAAGCTGATGAAATTGAACTGACCGATCATGAAATATTTCATACTATGTTCCCATTCTATATGGGTATTAATGAAACAAAATATGGATGGATGGATGAAGGCTGGGCAACAATAGGAGAGTGGTTGCTTTCGCCAATGATTGATTCGACAATTGATCCAGATGACTATGGCATGGAAGCAACAGATTCTGGTGCTGATAACGATTTTGATATTCCAATTACAACATTAAGTACACAACAAAACGATGCAAGCTATTTTCTCAATTCTTATCCAAAACCTGCAATGGGTTATTTGTATGTAAAAGATTTGCTTGGCGATGAACTGTTTACAAAAGCCTTGCATTATTATATTCAACAATGGCATGGCAGGCACCCAATACCGCTTGATTTTTTTAGTTGTATCAACACAGGAAGTGGCAAAAATTTAAACTGGTTTTGGAAGAAATGGTTTTACGAAACCGGCTTTCCTGATCTTGCTATCACCAACGTAAAACAAAGTAGCAAACAAATTACAATAACAATTTCAATGAAAGGAACCAAACCCGTTCCTGTTCATCTTACGGTTTATTACAAAGATGGTTCGCAGCAAAGCTGGCATCAGACTATTGCAGTATGGGAAAACAGTAACACAACCACGTTAAGTTTTACAACAGACAAATCAATACAACAAGTTGTTTTGGGCAATGTACATGATGCAGATGCAAATGGTAATAATAATGTTTGGCAAATGAAGTGATTTCACTTAAAGAATATAAAAGGCACAAAATTTTCTTTGCGCCTTTTATATTATACTTTGCGTTTTTGTGTGAAGTCACATCTTAACAAACTCAACTCTCCGGTTATTGGCTTTGCCTGAAGGTGTGTCATTTGTATCAATCGGCTTTGTATCGCCAAGGCCTTTTGTCGTAAGGCGGGAAGCATCAATGCCCATGCTTGTTAATTGTGCTTTTACTGCATCCGCACGTTGTTGTGATAATGTCATATTGTGGCTCGCATCTCCTGTATTATCTGTATGCCCGTCAATTTCAAATTTCACATCAGGATTTGATTTTAATACACCCGCGATCATATTTAAGGTACCCATACTTTCAGGTTTTATAGTGGATTTGTCAACATCGAATGTAATGCCATGCGTTACAATCTTTGATTCGGTAAATTTTTTTCCTACCAAGTTCATATTACCGCCTGATGCCAGCCGGACATTTGTAAAAATGATCGGGTTATCCTGGTTGCCGATTCCTTCAAAACCAAAAGAAGTTGGATTAATACCTGTGTTAGGCATAACTAAAACACGATATTGATCAACATAGCATTTCAATTGCCCGCCTTTGAATATCATAGCACAATGGTGCCATTTATTAAAGAATGCATCCCCTTTTTCGCCCGGATAACTTCCTTCCAAATCATTTGGAAAGTTTCCGGATGTTGCGCCTCCTTGTGTATCAAACTGAATATGAACTTCAGCTTCGTTACCATTCTCATCCATGCGATTGAAAAAAACCACAGGGCCGTATGCTTCTGCAGTTGGAAAATAATCAAACTCAAGGGTAAAAGGATCGTGCAGGTAATGAGTTGTTTTCATGCGGGGTGTAACCACAGCGTAATTTCCGTCGGTAAGAGCGAAGGCAGCTTTGCCGCCTAAATTATTTACCACAGCCTGCCCTTTTGATAAATCCCAGTGTGAAGGAAATTCTCCGTCCTGGTCAGCAACAAAATCATCCGCGAACAACACGGTATCGCCGGGCACAAAATCATAATTCTGGTAAGATTTTGCAGAAACAGTTGTGCTGCCGGAAGACGAATTTGTTTGTTGGCTATTTTGATTAGATGAATTATTGTTTCCCGCAGTATTGCCGGCCATATTTTGTTGCGGTACATGCTCACTTAAAGCAATTGTTTTTACCGGAACACTGCTGCAAGGCTTGTCTTTTATAATGCCGAATGCTTTACCTAATTTTTTACCTTCCTGTACAGCAGTATTTACGCTGTTAGCAGCATCTGCACCCGCGCCAAGTTTATAAGCACCGCCTGCAACCCTGTTGCTTGCACCAAACGTATTTATACTACCATTTGATAACACCCAACTATCCCATGCTAAATTTGATGCGCTTGAGCTTATGTTTTGTGTGCTGCTTACTACCTGGCTTAGTTGCCCGCTTATCTTCGCAGAAGGTTGTGGTATACCCTGCGCCTTTGCTTCATTCATATCAATGGCATAAATACCAGTGGCAAGCATTTCTTCTACGTCGCAGGATTTTTCTGCGTTTAATGCCTGGTCTCTCATGCCTGATAAAAATGCATATTGAATAGCTTGCGAAGTGGTAGCAGGTTGTGTTGCCTGCAGCGTTAATAATGTAGCATAGATCATCTGGTTTAAATCTTCTTTATTCTTCCCTGAAAAATAAATTTGCTCTATATAGTCAACTTTACTTTCAGCAGTTTGCGCAATGCTGTTTTGATGAAATCCAAACAGGAACAGGAAAAAACAGGTAATAATTTTTAAAAGATGCGTTTGAATTAATTCCTTAAAGGAACAGGTGAATGCTTTCATAATTGCAGAAATTTAGTGTTTAATGCAGAAAGGTGCAGTTCTTAATATTTAAATAAATATAGTGGAAAGCGAGTATAGTTTCTAAAAAATTCTCTGCTGAAGTTCGGGGTTTAAAACTATGCTTATTCTTCTGTAGTTTCTTCAATAGCTTCATCAGTAGCATTTGCAATAATTATATTGCTCATTTTGCGCAAGGGATTGCTGTGATTTTCGTCATAAGAGGCGCGTCTTTTTATAATATCAATACATTCAAAAGTTGCAGCAAGAAAAGATGAAATATCTGCGATTCCTTTCCCTGCAATATCAAAAGCAGTTCCATGATCGGGACTTGTTCTTACAACGGGCATACCGGCTGTAAAATTTATGCCTTCGCCAATTGCCAAAGATTTAAACGGGATCAATCCCTGGTCATGATACATGGCAAGCACCGCATCAAAATTTTGATATTGTCCTCTTGCAAAAAAAGCATCCGCACTAAATGGCCCAAATGCAAAAATGCCTTTATCTTTTGCTTCTTTTATTGCAGGCTTTATTATTGTTTGTTCTTCGTTGCCTACCAGGCCCTCATCGCCGGCATGCGGGTTTAAACCCAACACGGCGATCTTAGGTTTTTCGACACCAAAATCTCTCTTTAAACTCTCATTTAAAATATTCAATTTGCTTGTAATGGCGTTTTTCGATATGTGTGAAGCAATATCTTTAACGGCCACATGTTCAGTAACCAAAGCCACACGCAGGTTTGATGCAACCATCAACATTACCACATCATTCAATTCAAAAGCATGTTGCAAAAAAGGTGTGTGGCCGGTGTAGTTAAATTCATTCGATTGAATATTTTTTTTATGGAGAGGCGCTGTTACGAGCCCATTAATTTGCCCTTCCTTTAAAGCATTTACTGCAAGTTGTAAAGAAATGCGTGCATACTTTCCGCCGGTTTCATTTAGCTGGCCGGCACTTATCATTACATCTTCATCCCAGCAATTAAAAACATTCAGTTGCTTATAATTGATCTTTGAAAAATCTTTTATGCTTTGATAAGAAAAATTTATATCGGGCAAAGATTTGCGGTAAAAATTAATGCTTTTATTGCTTGCAAAAACTATTGGCGCACATTGATCGAGGATGCGGTTATCGCTTAAAGCTTTTATGATAAGTTCAATGCCAATACCATTTAAGTCGCCGCAGGTAAATCCAATCAATGGTTTTGATTGTTCAGTATTCATCCCAATTGTTTGGGTAAAAATAAATGAATATAGAATATGAAACCGCTAAACCTAAATAACAGGCTTTGTGATTAAGCGCTTTAGCTGTTTTGAATTATCACGGTTATGCCATGTTTTTGCAACTTGTAATTTTTCTAAGAATTTTTTTTAAAACCGGTTACGTTATCATTTACTGCTGATACCAATAATGTATATGATGCACATTAAACGCATCATCTTAATTTCTAATCATAAAAAATAAATTCATGAAAAAAATCTTTTTGGCAGCCTCATTATTAATTGCTGCAACATCATTCGCAGGTATTACCAGCGCTAATGCTACTACAATGTCAGTAACAAAAAAAGGTGATGGCCAGCATATTTCACAATCGCAAGTGCCGCCACCAGTTCTTGCTTCCTTTAACGCAAACTTTCCGAATGCCGTTAACGTACAATGGGAAAAAGAAACGGAGCATGGCAGTACAACTTACCAGGCAACTTTTTTAATGAACGGCAAACGCTGGAGAGCAACATTTTCTTCAAACGGAACATTATTAAGTTCAGGCCCCAAAAGGTAAGCATGGGATTATGATAATCCTGAATGTAAAAGCTGCTTTACAGCGGCCACTATTAACCAGGCTTTGCAGCACAAAGCCTGGTTTTATTATATCGTGTTCATCATAACCCATTTATTTTTTCCAATGTCTTTTTCAAATCAATTCCTTTTTCCAGCACTGGTTTAAAAATATCGCCAACATTTTTTACGCGATCAAAAATTGTAGTGATGTTGAATTGTTTTATCGTTAAACCTTTTTTTACTTCACTCCAATCCAACGGCGTTGAAACAGTTGCGCCTGGCTTTGGCCGCAAAGAATAAGGCGCAGCAATTGTTTGAATGGTTCGGTTCTGTAAAAAATCAAGATAAATTTTGCCTTTACGTTTTGACGGGTTTCTTTCCAAACTTGTAAACTCAGCAACTTCAGGATAAACCATATTTACAATTAGTTCTGCCAGCAACTTAGATTGTTCATAGGAATATTTTGCGCCCAACGGGATATAAATGTGCATGCCGGTTGAACCCGAAGTTTTGGGATATGCAGGAACATCAATTGCATCTAATACTTTTTTTACAACCTGCGCCACTTCAATCACCTGGTCATAAGTATTGTTGTCGTCGGGATCAAGGTCAACCACACACCAGTCAGGATTTTCTGCAGTTTGAATTCTGCTGTGCCAGGGATTCATTTCAATACAGCCTAATGATGCGATGTACATTAAACTTGCTTCGTCAGTACAAACCAAAAATTTTTTATCTCCGCTACTTTCACTTTTATAATCGTAAGTAGTTAACCAGTCGGCCACCTTGCCGCCAACATTTTTTTGATAAAAGCTTTCGCCTTTAATCCCGTTTGGAAAACGGTTTAATGATTGCGGACGATCCTTCATGTATGGCAAAATATATGGCATGATGTTGTAATAATAATTCAGCATATCTCGCTTGGTTATTTTTTCATCAGGCCAATACAATTTATCAAGGTTCGTGAATTTTAAATCGTGACCATTAATGTTTATTGTTTCTTCTTTTGAAGTTAAAGGCAGAAGTTGTTTGGAGTTTGTAGTTTTTAGTTTGTGGTTTTTTTTGATTTGCGAATTATCGGATTCCGGATTTTTTGTTTCTGTTGTTTTTGACTTTTTAATTTTTACTTTTGACTTATTTCTTTCATCTGCATCAACTACTTCAACATTCATTTCATTCTTTGCTTCTTTGTCTTCACGCAAACCCATAAAAACAGGATGGCGTAAAATGCCTTCGTCTGTAATTTCTGAAAACTTTATTTCGCAAACAAGTTTTGGTTTTACCCATGTTACCGGCATGTTTGTTTTTGGCTTTTTAGGGAACGGCAATTTATCAGTAACAAGGGGTGTTAATTTTTTTTCAACTTCATTCAAGCTTTTTTCATTAAATCCTGTTCCTGTATGACCGATATAAATTAATTTATTGCCTTCATATTTTCCCAACACTAATGCGCCAAAATGTTTGCGGCTTTTTCTGCCTTCAGTAAAGCCACATATTATGGCTTCAAGGCGTTTATTGTTTTTTATTTTCAGCCATTGTTTAGTACGAAAGTTTTTTGTGTAAGTGCTGTCTGCTTTCTTGGCCATAATCCCTTCAAGTCCGCGTTTGGTTGCAAGCTCAAAAAATTCTGTCCCTTTTTCTTCTATGTGGTCGCTGAATTTAATTACGGCATCATTCTGCGGAATAATGCTTTGCAAAATTGATTTACGTTCAAGCAGTGTAAGGTCAGTTAAATCTTTTCCATCAAGCCAAAGAATATCAAAGATGTAATATTCAAGATGCACATCTTCACCTTTTGTTGCAAAGTTTTGCAACTGCTGAAAATTTGCAACGCCTTCTTCATTCATGGCAACAATTTCTCCGTCGAGCACAGCATCAATATTCCATTGTTTTAATGCATTTGTTACTTCAATAAATTTTTGTGTGAAAGAAAGATTGTTTCTTGAAAGGATTTCAACCTCGCCTTTGTTTAAATAACTCACCGCACGATACCCATCCCATTTTATTTCATAAATCCAGCCCGCATCATCAAACGGTTCATCCGTTAGTGTTGCCAGCATTGGTTTTATGTGTGAAGGAAATGCAGCACGTTTTCCTTTCTTCAACAATTCATTTATGTCAGCGCTGAAGTTCTTTTGGGTGTCGTTTTTTTTTTCGTTGTTTTTTTTTCGGATTTCGGATTTGCGGATTGTGAATTTGACTTTTCAGCTTTTGAATTTTTAGTTTTCACTTTTTGTTCCCTGTTGCTTTTCCAAATCCTGTCGCTTGTTTTTTCAACCTGTGCAATTGTTTTTTTCGATACAACTGATTTATCTTTTTCTGTTACATCATCATCGCTTGCATATTTATCATTATGTTTTATCAGCAGCCAACTATTTTCACCGCGGTAAGCAGTTTTCACCAATGCAAATTCACCTTTTAATTTTTTGCCGTGCATTACAAACTTTAAGCTGCCTGCATATAATTGTTTCAACAACTTTTTTTCGTTTTCTTTTTTATTGGTTGAAGGATCTTCAAGTGGTTCGTATGTTCCTTCATCCCAAACGATTACTGTTCCTGCTCCATAGTTTCCTTCAGGAATGATACCTTCAAAATCTCTGTAATCAAAAGGATGGTCTTCAACCATCATTGCTAAGCGTTTATCAGCCGGATTTAATGAAGGTCCTTTCGGCACAGCCCAGCTTTTTAGAACGCCTTCCATTTCCAAACGGAAATCATAATGCAAATGCGAAGCGTCATGTTTTTGCACGACAAAAATTAATTTCTCTTTTGATGTTGATTTACCGCCTTCAGGTTCCGGTGTATCATTAAAGCTGCGCTTCTTTTTATATAATGAAAGACTCATTAAAATTGCTTTTTGCTAATAACTGCAAATTGTTCGCCAAGCTTATTATCGTAAGCTTTCACATTAAAGAAATAAAAAACCGGCACTGGATAGTAACCGGTTCCTTGTGGTAAAACTTTACCTTCTATTTATTAACCACAAAATTTTGTGTTAAGCTTACCCTGGCAGATTGTACATGCAGCATGTACACGCCTTCATTTAATTTTAAAGAGGAAATATTCCACCTGTTTAAACCTTTAACTGCAGATTTATTTTCTGCAAATATGGTTGTTCCTGCCGCATCAGTTATCGAAACGGAATAGTTTTCATTAGCGGGCACAGTTAATTCAATTGTAAACTGGCCTTTATTGGGGTTAGGTGAAAGTTTTAAATTAAGAGCCGCAAAATTGTTGGTGTAACCTTGTTTCCCGGCGATCTTTTGTGATGCATCTATTATATGTTCTATCATGCCGGTGCTTTCGTTTATAGCGTATAATTCACCTTTGGTATCTTCTCCGATACTTACATAAGCAGCATCATCTTCATCAAGCATAAATACATTTAACCATGTTTGCGTATTCCTGAAAACAACGCTGTATTTGCCGGTGCAGTAATCATTATAAACATACATGCCGTACATTTTTGGATACATTGAGCCGCGATACACAAAACCGCCTGTTATTGCAGCGCAGGGATTTTCTGTATGCCCATATTCAACAATTGGAAAAGTGTAAGGCAAGCCGTTATAATCACAACCGTCGAACTTATAATTATGATTGCCTTCATAACAACTCCATCCATAATTTCTGCCGCCTTTAGCGCCATTTTTCTGGAAATTGATTTCTTCCCATTTATCCTGGCCAACATCTGGCAGCCATAAATCGCCGGTTAATTTATCAAAGCTGAAACGGAAAGGATTGCGTAAACCGCAAGCCCATATTTCATCCCTTGCATTTGGTTTCCCGACGAATGGATTATCTGAAGGAATAGAATAATGCATGTTATTTTTTTTATCTGGTTTGTTTACATCGATCCTGATTATTTTACCCAGGAATTTTCCGAGATCCTGTGCATTATTGTGCGGGTCACCCATAAAACCGCCATCGCCGAATGTGGCGTATAAATAACCATCAGGACCAAACTTTAAACAGCCTGCTTTATGATTTACATAATTTTTTCCCTTAGGCTGGCTTACCGTTAAAAAAATTACTTCACTATTTCTTAATGCTTTATTTGGATTGTCAGGATCAACTTTAAAACGGGAAATATGACTATTACTGTCAAACCCGATATAGTTTACATAGAAGTAAGGTGAATCAGGAAAATTTGGATGAAAAGTAAGCCCCAGTAAACCGCGTTCATCGTAGCCATCAGGAAAAATAGTAAACACTTCGTCCGTTATATCAAGAAAGGGTTTCTGCGTAAGTTTTTTACCGGTTGAATCAATTGCCCATATTTTACCAAGCCTTTCTACAACAAATAAGCGGCTGTCGCCACAATTCGCAAGGTCAATCGGGTACTGAAAATTTTTGGCGAAAGGCGCTAATTCCAATTGGGGAAGATTGTTGATGTTTTGTGCTTTTGAAAAATACATCAGGCATAAAAATACACAAGCGAGGATACGTGTTTTCATAAATAGATATTTAGTGTTAAAAAATGCGGAGATTCACTGTAACAATTACAATTGACAGAAGTTTGCCATGCTAAAAAGCGATAAATTTTAAACGTGATCGCTTAATTGAGATAAAGCATTAAACTTTTCAAGGGCAACGCACAGATACGATATTAAAAAACTTATGATTCAAAAAAAGGGTTGCTGTTAGTAAAGCATTTTTTAAATTGTTATACGATGCTGCCTTAAAAAAACTTAATCGATTATTTTATATGTTTGCACGCACCAAAAAATACGGCTTATCATCAGCACGGAAATGAATACATCAATAACACCTGCACAAACATCAAAAAAATATAGTGTACGCAAGCTGCTTTTTCCTTACGATTCTAAAAAAGATCATTTTAAAGCATTAGATGGCTTAAGAGGAGCGGCGGTATTGCTTGTAATTTTAAGCCATGCAAGCTTACACAAAGTTTACCTGTTGCCGGGTTTAGATTTTTCAGGAATGGGTAAACCGGGCGTATTTCTATTTTTCGTGTTAAGTGCTTATTTGCTGGACAGGCAAATTATTGTTGGTTTTGTAAATGGAAAAGCCAATGCACTGTTTTGGGCGAACTATTTTTTGCGCCGGTTTTTACGAATATTCCCGCTTTATTTAATTGCCTTACTTGTTTTTTACGGATGCTTCAAATTTGGTGTAAAAGCTTCATGGATAGATAGTATTTCAACCATCTGGAAGCACTTGACTTTGCAGGAAGGGCGCGGAATTTTCTGGAGCATTGCAGTTGAGTTTAAGTATTATTTTATCTCGCCTTTAATAATGGCTTTTTGCAATTATGTGTTGAAATGGGACTTAAAAAAAGTAACTGTTTTTCTTGTAGCACTGATGGGCATTTCTATTTACCTCCAGGCAAAAAATAAATATGATGAAATTACACTGGTAAGATATCTGCCTGTTTTTTTAGTTGGTACATTAATATCGATATATGAGGTGTTGCTTGAAAAGAAAAGAGATTTAAAAGTATTTAAAAGTAAGGGTTTTGAATATGCCGGGTGGATATGCAGTGTGCTTATCATCATTTCCATTCCTTCTGTTTACGGGCGTTTATTTTTACAGGGCGGACAAAAATATCCGTTATCCGATTCGATTTTTTATTTGCCTTATGCCATTGTATGGTCTGTTATTTTATTAGCAGCGAAGTATGGAAGCTTTCATGTTTTAAAAAGATTTTTCGAGATAACTATTATCAGGTTTTTGGGAATTGTAAGTTTTAGCGCTTACCTGTTTCATGTGCTCGTTTTAAATTTTGTTGAAATGAAAAAACTGCACATACCTAACTATATTCAATTCTATGTTTTTTTCCTCGTTGTTTGCATTACGTCTTTCTTAAGTTATGTTTTGATTGAAAGGAACCTGCAAAAAGTGCGGATTAAATATTAGTCGAAAATTGATTAAAAAGTTCAACCATCAGTCAGCAGATTCCCGTTAAAAACGAGAATCTGCTGACTGATCTTCATGCATCGTAATTATACTAAAGCAGATGCCCAATCAAGTTGGGCATGACGACAAGGTTGTTAACAAATATCAAATAAGTATACACTAATAATATTTCTTCTCTCTTAAATAATTTCTTATGTAATCATTTACGCCTTCTTCAAGCGAAATAAATGCTTCTTCATAACCGGCATGCTTTAATTTCAACATCGATGCTTCTGTAAAATATTGATAAGTGTTGATCAAGTCTCCAGGCATATCTATATAAGTAATGTTTGGTTCTCTATCAAGCGCCGCAAAAGTTGCTTTAACCAGGTCATTAAATGTTCTTGCCTTGCCGGTTCCTAAATTATAAATGCCATTTTTTTCAGCAGACCATTTTGCATCAAGCATTTCAGATGCAAGCCAGTAAATAACTTTTATGATGTCTTTTACATAGATAAAATCACGCAGTTGTTCGCCATCTTTAAACTCAGGCTTATAACTTTTAAAAAGTTTTACGCAATTGGTTGCTTCAATCTGTTTGCTGGAATGAAATATTACACTCGCCATTCTTCCTTTATGATATTCATTCGGACCATACACATTAAAGAATTTTAAGCCGGTCCAAAAAGGTGGTGCATTAAATTGTTGAACTGCCCATTTATCAAATTCGTTCTTGCTTACTCCATAAGGATTTAAAGGTTTCAAATCATTGAGCATTCTATCATCATCATCATAACCTAAATCACCATTGCCGTATGTTGCCGCGGAAGAAGCATAAATTAGCGGGATGTTATTAGCAGTGCAATAATTCCAAACATCCTGAGAGTATTCTTCGTTCAGTTCTTTATGAATGTTGTAATCAAATTCTGTTGTGTCTGTTCTTGCACCAAGATGTATAACGAGGTCAATTTTTATTTTTTTGTTTTCATCCAACCATTCCAGTAAAAGTTCACGGTCAACCAGGTATTTATATTTTTTGAATTTCCAGTTAGGTTCTTTTTCTGCGGAGCGGAATTTATCAACCAGCACAATATTTTCAAAATCCTGTTCATTTAAATACTGAACCATGCAACTGCCAATAAAACCTGCTGCGCCCGTAATTATTATCATTGAATCTTTTTCCATTATTTGCTTAATATTTTTTCTATTGCTGTGTCATATAAATTATTCCAGCTTGAAACCTCACCCCAATCTTCATTATTAATTTTTATTGTTGATGCAGTAACATTTCCCAACACTGTAATATCAATTCCTGATGAAGCAGCTTTATGTTTTAAATCTTGCAATTTTTCCTGCGTACAACTTACAACAACGCGGCTTTGTGCTTCACCAAACCAAAATGCATCAGACCTCACCCCTAACCCCTCTCCAAAGGAGAGAGGAACTACATCAAAACCCAAATTACGAGTGAACCCGCTTTCAAATAAAGCAACAATTAAACCACCTTCACTTACATCATGAGCACTAACAATAATTTTTTCTTTTATTAGCGATGATATAAATTTTTGTACCGCAAACTCTTCATCCAAATCAAATTCTGGTGCAGGTGATAATTCAACCTGTTTTATTTTATGCAAATATTCGCTGCTCGCAATATCATTTTTTTGTGTGCCGATAAGAACAATAACATCACCTTCATGTTTAAAGTCAAGCGTCATCTTATCATTCGCATCATTTAATAAACCAACCATACCAATTGTTGGTGTTGGATAAACAGGTCCTTCAGGGTTTTGATTATAGAAACTTACATTGCCACCAGTAACCGGCGTATTAAATTTTCTGCAGGCTTCACCCATGCCCTGCACTGCTTTTACAAATTGATAATACACTTCAGGTATGTATGGATTACCAAAGTTCAAGCAGTTGGTAACGCCGATTGGTTCGCCGCCGCTGCAAACAATATTTCTTGCGGCTTCGGCAACAGCAATCATTGCGCCTTTATATGGATCTGAGTTTACATATCTGCCGTTACAATCAACTGTAACCGCTAATGATTTGCCTGTACCTTTTGCTAAGATAATTGCAGCATCACTTGGCGAATTCGTACTTGTGTTGGCAGCACCAACCATGCTGTCATATTGAATGTATATCCATCTTTTGTTAGCAATATTTGGCAACTGAATTAATTGTTCAGTAATATTTTTTAATTCAGTATTATCCTTAATATCTTTTATAGCATCAATACTGAATTTTTTTATTTCATCCAGATAAGCAGGCTCTTTATACTCACGTTCATACTGCGGAGCACCGCCACCTAACACTAATTCATAAGCCGGTATTTGCGCTTCTAATTTTCCATTTACATAAAAGCTTAACAACTTATCATCAGTAACTTCACCAATCCGGCTGCAGGGCAAATCCCATTTATCAAATATTTTTAAAACAGCTTCTTCTTTACCTTTTTCAACAACAAGCAGCATGCGTTCCTGGCTTTCGCTCAATAATAATTCCCAGGCTTTCATGTTTTGCTGCCGTGTTGGAACTTTATCCAAATCAATACGCATTCCTACTTCACCCTTTGCGCTCATTTCACTGCAACTGCAAATAATTCCTGCAGCACCCATATCCTGCATACCCACTACAACACCTGTTTCAATAACTTCCAAACAAGCTTCTAATAATTTTTTTTCCTGGAAAGGATCACCAACCTGAACGGCAGGTAAATCTTCAGCACTTTCCGCAGTAATATTTGCTGATGCGAATGATGCGCCGCCGATTCCGTCTTTACCCGTTGCACTTCCAACAAAAAAAACAGGATTGCCGGTGCCTTTTGCAGTTGCACTTATAGTTTTATCCACTCTCACAATACCAACACTCATTGCATTAACAAGCGGATTGGTTGAATAACAATCTTCAAAATACGTTTCGCCCGCAACGGTTGGAACACCGAAGCAATTACCATAATGGCCAATGCCATGCACAACGCCTGCAAGCAAACGCTGATTTTTTTTATCTTTTATATTTCCAAAACGCAAACTGTTTAATGATGCAATTGGCCTTGCACCCATTGTAAAAATATCGCGTTGAATGCCGCCAACACCTGTTGCCGCGCCCTGAAAAGGTTCAATAGCAGACGGATGATTATGACTTTCAATTTTAAATACCACACCCCAGCCGTTGCCAAGATCCATTAAGCCTGCATTTTCTTCACCCGCCGCCACCAGCATTCTACCGCCGCTGCGTGGCAAAGTCTTCAACCATTTAATAGAATTTTTATAGCTGCAATGCTCACTCCACATAGCACTAAAAGCACAGAGCTCTGTAAAGTTTGGCGTGCGGCCAAGTTTTTGTTTTATTAATTCGAACTCTTCGGCGGTAAGTCTTAATTCTTCGGCGGTTTTTGCGGTAATTTCCATTCAATTAAAAAATGAACGATGATGTATTTAAGAAATGCTGCCGCAAATTTAAGCAATTGAGTTTGATGTTATTTTATGTAACACAAATATCATTTAGCCACCCGCGGTAAATCTTGAATACTCTGTATATGTTTAATTCAACAACCAATTTACTTATGTGGTTCATTTTTTTTGAAACGCTGCTGCAAACATTAAAAACTATACTGTGGCTGAACAATATAATTTCGTGCTGTGGCGCATCATCACGATCATCACCATCATGAGGTAACTGCAATAAAATCAAATGCTGCATTTGTTTTTGGCATTACATTCAATTTTTTATTTGTAATTATTGAAACCGTTGTTGGTTTTTATATTCATTCCCTTTCGCTGCTTAGTGATGCAGGCCACAACCTGGCTGATGTTTTTGCGCTGAGTTTATCATTACTGGCATATCGTTTAACTAAGGTTAGCTCAAATAAAAATTATACATACGGCTATCGCAAATCGTCCGTCATCGTTGCATTATTCAATTCCATGGTTTTAATACTTTCTATCGGAGCTATTTTATATGAAGCCATTCATAAACTTATAAAATCCGAACCATTGGCGGGAACAACTATTGCATGGGTTGCGGGCATTGGTATTATAATTAATGGTGCTACCGCTTTTATGTTTTTACGCAACAAAGCAAAAGACCTGAATATAAAAGCGGCTTACCTGCATCTTTTGGCTGATGCTTTGGTTTCACTTGTTTTGGTTATTGGAGGGATTATTATTCATTTTACCAATTGGTTTTGGATTGATCCTGCATTAAGTATTATTGTAGCACTAACTATTTTATTCAGCACATGGAATTTATTGAAAGAAAGTTTGCGCTTATCATTAGATGGCGTTCCTGCAGATATGAATTTGGAACAGGTAAAAAAGGAAGCTGCAAAAATTAAAGGCATCCGCGAAATTCATCACATACATATATGGGGAATGAGTACCACTGAAACTGCATTAACCGCACATATTGTTATTGATGCAAAAAGCTCTCTTGACGAAGCTGAAAAAATTAAGCGTGATTTTAAACATGCGTTAGAGCATATGAATATTCAACATGTAACGTTAGAAGTTGAAAGCAGCGATACCAAATGCGAAGGTTAACGGATGCGGAAACAATGCATGCGCCTTTAATACTTATGGCCCGAGTTTCTTAAATATTTCTTTCATTGTGCCCGGGTCTATCGCTTTCATTTCTATAAGCCGCAATGCTTTCACCATTTTAAGCGTTGAAGTTTTATATTCAAGAAAGTGAGCTGTTTTCAAATGCGATTCGTACGCTTCTTTATCGGCGTATATTTCCAGGAGCCGCACTTGTGTTGGATTTTCTTTTTGATACATCGGGTAAATGCAAATCACTCCGGGTTCTAATTTTACTGATGCACGGGATTCTGCCTGTAAGATATTTGTATATTGTTCAAAATAGTTTGAATCGATTTCGATTTCTGCTATACGAATCATCATATTATTTTTTTGTGCAGACATGCTGGTATATAAAAACAGTACTGGTATTATAATTAAACAATATTTCACGCTAAATTATTTTCTAATTAAAACGAGCTTACTTGAAACTTTCGTTTTCTTGCCTTTCGCTTATTAAATGTTGCAGTGCTAAAGTTATAAACTAAACATAAAATAATGTTGCAAGCTTATAACCTGGTTATATAACTATCTTTTATCTTTATTAAATGAATAAAGATGGCCCCGTTTTAATAATTGAAGACGACCTTGACGACCAATTTCTTCTTGAAGAAATCTTTAAAGAATTAAAGTATTCCAATAAAATTATTTTTTTTGCTGATGGCGAAGCAGCACTGGAATTTTTAATTCACGGCGATCAAAACCCTTTTCTTATTCTTTCGGATATTAATTTACCAAAACTTAACGGCATACAACTTAGACAAAAATTAAAAACAGATGCTAACCTGCATCTGAAATGCATTCCCTATTTATTCTTTACTACTATTGGTAATCACAGGGCGGTAATTGAGGCTTACAGCACCTCTGTACAGGGATTTTTTACAAAGCCTAACTCGTATAATGAGTTGCGGGAGCAGATACAAATTATTATGGATTACTGGAAGCATTGCTCAGCGCCTAACTATTTTTTAAGTTCATAACCGTCCTTTTCTTTTATTATCTCACACAAAATATTGCAGAATTATATCTTGTTTAACTGCAATAAAATAAGCATTCCATTTTATTTCTTTGGCCTTGTGAGCAGTTCGCCAGAATTAAATAACTTCCATTGTCCTTCAGAAATTACTTCTACAGAACCATCTTTAATTTTAATGGCAATCGATTCATGCATTGGATTGGCTTAAAATTTAAGCGGAGGACCAACGATCTCCATCCCGTGTTTTCTCCAGAGCTCTTTTAACGTTTCCTGGTTTTTTGGAATCGAGGGCCCCAGTTTGCTCATTTCTTTAAAGAAATCCTCCATCAGACCAGCGGGTTGAAAAAGCACCAGCATTTGGCCTTCACCTTCGCTGGTTTTTGCAAACGCATGCGGAATCGTTCGGGGCGCAAATGCAGAATCACCCGGTTTTAAAGTAAAGGTATCATCAGCAACTTTCACAATAAACTCTCCTTTGATAATATAAAACCATTCGTCCTGGCTATAATGAAGATGATACGCGGGGCCACCTTTCTCCTCACGGATGGTATCATAAATGAGCAAATCACCGTCCGTGTCTTTCGACGAAACTTTGCAGCTGAAATGTCCACCCATGATTAGAAGCTCTTCCTGGTAGCGGTCTTTGTTTGCTTCTACTTTAAAGCCTTTGTTAGGCCGGTTTTTTGAAAAGCCTTTCGCTTCCGCGGCAAGCGCTGAAGCCACAAGGGGAAACTGAAGAAACAAGCGACGATTCATTAATTTTTGTTTTAATGGTGAATTGTTTTTTTCGTCCAAAGCAGCTAATGTTTAAAGCTTATCAAATTGCAATAGACATATTTTATTTGAAGTTCAAGTGAGGAAAGCTGTATTCCACTTACTACTAATTAATTAGAGATATGCTGATTATGAGGAGCGGAAATATTTTACGCAGATCGAGTTATTCCTGCTACAGCATTATTTATCGCCACTGAAACAGCCGCATCTCTCATAACGCAGGGTCTCTGCCATATAATAAGCTTTGCTGTAAAGATCCGGATCAATAAAGTCATGCATTGAAAACGAAGCCAACGGTTACCTCGCAACAATCATTTGTTTGGTTCCTGATAATTTTCCGTCAACATATAAAGAATAGTTGTACGCACCAGCCGCAAGCAGGTCTGCATTTACTTCCAAACTTCCTTTTCCTTTTGCTGTTATATTTACTTCTTTTAGTGCTTTTCCCGATTTATCACTTACTATAATTTTTGCTGAAGTATATATTTCAGGCAATACATAATTAATGGTAGTAGAGTTGTTGAACGGATTTGGAACATTTTGTGCAAGCATTGCGGTTCCCGGTATCTTGCTCGCAACGGCATTAGTGCCACTGATCATCGCTTTCATCTCATTTATCTGTCTTTGTAAATCAGCGTTTATACTTTGCTGCGCGTCTACTTTGGTTTTTAAATCCTCATTTTGCTTGCTTAGCTCCTGCACTGCTTTAACAAGCGGCACCACAAACTCTGCATAACGCAACCCGTAAAGATCTTTGTCAGACTTGGCAGCATCCACACCGCTAAAATTATAGTTCAATGACTTTGCAGCCTTTTCTACATCTTGCGCAATAAACCCGGAGTAAACGATCTGTTCTTTAATTTTTTGTGCCTGCAGGGTCTGTGCTGAAGCCATAATAGCTTTACCATTTTTATCGCGAATATCAGACCTGCCAGTAATTTTATTTGCCGCATCAATATCAAGATTATATGTAACCGCATTGAGTTTGTTAATAAAGGCTAACCCCGGAACATTGGCTTTAATATTCTTTTTAACCCTGCCATCTGAAATGTTGCTCCAGTTAACATAACCGCCTATGCTGGTAACATCACCGTTGCCAATACGCACCTGGTTGCTTGCGGTTATCAATGCGCCATATCCAAATGCTGAGCTGTTAGACAGGTTTGGAGTACCAAAATATACATCCGCTCCATATCCTACCGCGGTAAGATCATTCCCCGTTCCATTTCCCGAAAGCGCATACTCGCCAACGGCTGTATTCTCGTTGCCTGAAGTATTGTTTTGCATGGCACTATAACCAAGTGCTGTGTTATCCTGACCGCCCTGGTTGCTAAGCAAGGCTAATACCCCGTTGGCGGTATTTTGAGAACCAGTCGTATTGCTTTTCAGAGCTACAGAACCTGTTGCCGTATTGTTGGAACCCGTGTTGTTATACAGGCTGTAATAACCGATAGCAGTATTGTCGGCTCCTGTAGTGTTATAGTACAATGCGCGGCTGCCATAAGCAACATTATCGTACCCGGCATCGTTACTGGTAAGTGCCTGGTAACCGGTAGCTATATTGTCGCTTCCAAGTGTTAAAGAAGAAAGCGCTGAGTAACCGTTGGCGATATTGTACGTACCGGTAGTAGTACTGTTACCGGCCAATGGGCCAATGAACTGGTTGATATGATTTACATCAAAGCTTACTACCGTGTAGCCGCCACTGCGAAGGCTGCCCGTGAAATATATATTTCGCCAACCCTTATTGGCATTGCCAAGGTCGCGCTTATTGTCTTGACTTGGTAATAAATGCTGGTTTATCTTAGTAGGTGAAGTAAGATTTGATAAAGACTGGTTTGCCTGTGCAAGGATAGTTTCACTGCATGTGATCGAAATGAAATAAAGGATAAGATGCAGAAAGTTTAGTTTCATAATTACGGTTTAAAAATTTATAAAAATTAAAAATAGCAATAAAACTGTAATATTTATTATGGTTTAAACTAAGTGCTGAAGCATTATAAGACCAGCGCTGTTTAAAGACTTTTATCGTTTGCAAAATTGTATTATTTATACATTGTCATAAGCATTCTTACTTTACCAACTTCTGCATAGTTGCTAAACTTAGCATACGAATGGTATACCTTTACAAAAAGTAATCGGCATGTCATCTGCTGGTGATAAAATATTTCTTGATGAATTTTCAAAAGCCCTAAAGAAAAATGCTAAAGACGGTGTAATAAACCTCGATGAAAAATTTGTACAACAGTTTAATTTTTTTGCCCAGAAATACGAGAACATAATAAGGATAACGGGCAATATAATTCCTACAAATAAATGGTCGTATCATCGTATTTGCATAGTTACAAATGGCTTTGCTAATTATACCTGCGGCATTTATAAGTTTAAGGCCGTAAAGAATACATTATTTGTTTTGCCTGCAAATATTCCCGCCAGCAGCGAATGGAGTGATGATGGAAAAGGACTTGCAATTGTGTTTAATCGCGACTTCTTTATTCAACACAAATTTTCTCCCGCACATTTTGAAGATAAAACGATCCTGCAATTTACGGTGCCGCCCTGCATTAACGTTTCAGATGAAAAGGCGGGGGAAGTAAAAAAAATATTCATAGAAGTTTTGAAAGAATATGAAAGCGATAACCTGCATAAATATCAATTGATCGCTTTAAAAGTTCTTGAGCTGTTTATAATCATTGAAAGACTGTATGAAGAAAAAACAGCATTAAAGAACAATGGCAAAAACTTTGATATCATAAGAAAGTTCACACAGCTTATAGAAAAAAATATAAGGCAGCACCACGGTGTTACATTCTACGCTGCTCAGTTGCATATTCATCCCAATCATCTTAACGCAATAATAAAAGCACGAACGGGTTTAACTGCTAAAGAATGTATTCAAACACGCTTATTGCTCGAGATAAAATTTCTTTTGCATTCAACAAACATGTCAATTAAAGAAGTTGCAAACCAGCTTGGCTTCGGTAATCCGTATTACCTCACAGTTTTTTTTAAAAGGTACCAGGGTATTTCGCCGGCTGCCTACAGGCACTCTTTTACTTGAAAATAGCAAGGCTTACTTTGATTTTTAAAAGTACCGGCACTTAATACAAGGCAACTTTGCATTTACGATAAAGCGTGAGCATACTTATAGCAAAGCTTTTCCTGAGGTTAAGAACATGCAAAGAGAAAACACTAACAATTTTATTATTGTTGACGACAACCCCATCGACATTACCCTGTGTACTGCAATGATTAAAAAGGTAGTTAAAGATGCAGATATAATATCTTTTGAATTTCCACAAAAAGCATTTGCATACATTCAGAACGAAATGGATAATGCCGCAAAAGATTTCACCACATTTCTGTTTCTTGATTTAAACATGCCGATATGGGACGGGTTTGAATTTCTTGACAACTTTTTGCAGTTGGGCGAAACAACAAGGGAAAAGTTTAAGATAATTGTGCTTTCGGTTTGTCATGACAGGAGAGAAAAACAAAGGGCCCTGAATTACCCTTGCGTATTGCAATACATTGAAAAGCCTCTTACAATAAATATGATTCATTCACTCGTTAATAAGCAGCAGGAAACCGGGCTTTAATCATCCAAACGCCTGGCGTGGTACCGGCCAGGCTCGCAACTTCGCCGAGAGGCCGGAGCACTTCGCGAAGCCGGGGAAGCATCTTTTGATTCAGTAATGGAATAATCGCTTTAAAAAAACAATTTTTGGTTCAATCTATACTTCGACCGCAATGTTCTTGCTTGCGCAGATGGCTTTGATGAAGAAACATCGTGTAGAAGAAAAGTATATAATCACCTTATGACTATCCCCTCCCAAACTTATAAGCAGTTCTTTGATGATAGTCCGGTGCCGATGTACATCTACGATGCTGAGACCTTTCAATTCATCGCGGTAAACAATGCGGCACTAAAACAATATGGTTACACAAAAGAAGAATTTCTTTCTCTTGATGCAACCAGGATTCGTCCCGTAAACGATATTGCTTCGTTCAAAGCTGCCAATATTGGTGTGCCGGGCAGCTATTTCGATTTTGGAAACTGGCTTCATAGTAAAAAGAATCTTGAGATTTTTTATGTACAAGTCTATGCCTACAGAACGCAATTTGAAGGCAGGGAGGTAACAATTGTAAAAGCCATTGATGTTGACAAAAAGGTAAAAGCAGAAAAAGTGCTTTCCGAAAAGAATGCAGAAATAGCCGACATCCTGGAAAGTATCACAGATGGTTTTTACACGCTTAATAATAAATGGGAGATAACCTATTTTAATAAAACGGCGGAACGGGTACTTTGCTGCAAACGGGAAGACGTTACAGGGAAAAATATCTGGGACTATTTCCCGCGGTCAAGGGAAGGAAGATTTTATGAAGAATACCAGCGTGCGATGAATGAACGAGTAAGCATTCAGTTTGAAGAATACTATGCGCCATTAGGTGTATGGGGCGCTATCAGCGTTTATCCTTCAAGGGATGGTATTGCGGTATACTTTGTAGATATTACGGAACAGAAAAAAATACAGGAAAAAATATACATAGATGAGCAGAACTTAAGAGCTATTATTGATAATACCGATGATGCAATATGGTCCATAGACCTAGACTACCAGTTTATTTCTGCGAACACTGCTTTTTGGCAAAAATTGAAGGCGGCCTTTGGAATACAGGAAGGAACGCTCTCAAAAGATGATTTTGATAAAAAAATATTCAAAGAATGGGAAGTGTACTACCAGCGAGCCTTTGCAGGTGAGGCTTTCAGTATAGTACGTACAAATGAAATTAAAGGAAAAAGGAGCTATGAAGAAGTTCGGTTTAATCCTATCCGCAACAAACAACAGCAAGTGATTGGAATTAGCTGCTTTTCCCGGGATGTTACCGAACTATACCTGTATCTGCAGAAGATTGAAATCCAAAACGAGCAGCTCAAAAAAATTGCATGGGTGCAGTCTCATGAACTCAGGGTTCCCGTAGCAAATATCCTGGGCCTATCCACTTTATTTGACATGGAGAACCACGGCAACTGTTCGAATAAGGAGATACTGGAATTAATTATTAAAAGCACAGAACAACTCGATCAGCTTATAAGGAAAGTTGTTAACTATTCGAATGACATAAGCTAGCTTTTATTTTTAAAACCTGATTCGAAATCTGCAGCCATAGTTCAATTGCGTAAATGCTAAATGCAAAACCCTTTATTTCCCCAATTGTTTATCGATCTGTTTTACTTGTTGCGGTATTAATGCAATATTGTATAATCTGATTTCAGCAATTGAGCCATAAAAAAACTTTTGCTGATCGCCGCTTGCCGATTTGCCGATTATTAAGTCATATTCGTTGTTCGTATAAATTCCACTGTGCTTCCACTTATCGGCAAAAGCATCGTTTATATATAATTTTACCCAAGCTCCATCATATGTGTAAACAAGTTTATACCATTGTCCAATACTCAACAGTACCCGTTTAGCTTGTAGCTTCATTTTCGCAGGGGAAACCATCGCCTAAAACCTGTTACAGAATTGCCTCCAACGGCTAAACGATAAGAACCCCTAGACAGATAATCATAATCCACAAGAACAATAATGCCAGTACCAGAAAGATAGTTTGGCTTTACCAAGCTACTATAGAAAATTGTGATGGCACCATTGATGGCGAATAACTCGCTCTTAAGTAACTACTGTACCAGCCTGATTACTGTTCGGCTAAACCTTAAAAGAAACTTACATTTTTATTTGGTTTTTTAAACAGTTCATATTGTGTGCAGGCATTTAGAAAAGCTTCAATATTTGTTTATAAGTCCAGTCATTTCCCTTTTCAAAAAAACTGTATGCTTTATCCCAATGGCTTCCTTGTCCCCAACCTACCATCGTAGAAATTATTTTGGTTTTATTATCGTCCACTTTTACGAATTGCAAAATTTCTTGCAGATTTTTATCTTCCTTTTTAGCTTCTGGTGGGAAGCTATTATTCAAATTCACTTTTAATGTGAGCATTTCATACTCTATGTAATTAATTATGTCAAGTTTTATTGAAGTGGTATCATCGACTGTTTTGTTCTCGGCATAATTGGTTCTGATTGAGCCGCCAATTTTCATGTCGATTTTTGCTACTGGTGCTATCCATTTTTTTAGTCCTTCATCTGTTGTAAAAAGCTTCCAGGTTTCTTTAATGTTTATAGGAACAATAATTGAAAGTTGTAAAACCTTTTCTCCGTATTGAGTAACATAAGAAGTATTAGCTACCTGAGCATTGAGATTATTAGAAATTAGATGTGCTAAAATAATTACTAAAAAGATTTTTTTCATAGTGTTTCTAAATTTAAGTTGTCAATTGCTTGCAGACAATGTTGAAGTATTTGCTTACGGCAGTGCATTCGATGCTCGTCACGCTGGTGCCGAAGCTGATTTTTATTCTTTGCCGAAGATAGCATTTGTTGCTCAATAGAATTCTGTCGCTCTGATAGCTGAAGATGAACAGCGTTGCCACTGTTGATGCTGCGTTGGGCCACCCCGCTGACGCAAAACCGCTGTTAGCGAGGTTTTATCTTTCTAACTTAAATGGTCCTGTGTCAATCTCGCCTGAACCTTTCCAGCCCATGTATAGCCCTTCAAAACAATTTGCATGTCCATTCAATGCCGCTTGAAAGGCACCATAACGACCAATGTTTTGTACTTCATTAAAACTGCCGGTTAAAAAGTGCCTTGAGATTTCTCCCTTGATTAAATACCTTTCATATTTACTAACATCAAGAATAAATTTAAAAGTGCTTTCATAGTGAAACACCTCTACTTCTTTTGTTTCAGGCTTATTGTATTCAGAGGAACCTTTTCTACCCCATGTCGCTTTCCATTTTCCTCCTAATGTATATTTCGAAGGGTTAAATACTTGTGACTTAAGTTTAGTGCAAAATACTGAGACCGCAGACTCTGGATTTGAATTGATTTTTGAAGCATCGTATTTACCTAAATTGATACCTATCAAATCCGTAGGAAGATGAAAATCTTTAATCAAATTATCAGGAGCAATAATAAAGCAATTCTTTCTTCCCAATTTACCTGTGTATAACCCTAATTCATATAAAACATTGTCTCTAACAACACTTAGCTGTTCATTCTTTATTGTCGCTTTATCATCAGGCGAGAATACAAAAATTCCAAAATCAGACTCGTTTAACTTTGCAAGCAAATCGTCAATAGTTGTATTGCCGATTCCAAATACTCCCTCACTCCATAAGTCAACATCAAAGCTGAAATCTAACTTCACTTTGATGTTTTCTGCAACTATTAAACCTTCTACTGAAGAACCAATAAATAGTTTAGGTTTCATTTCTTTTGTTATAAATAATTTCAGCTAACAATTAAATATACGAAACTTACTTATTTCATTAAATCTAGAATCAAGATTTACACTCCCATTTTTGAGTGGACTTTTTACTACTTAAAAAACGAAATTATTTACCAGTTTAACTTATCTAAATGGTTTTCAGTTTTATCCAAACTTAGTCTCAGCAGGTTCTCATACCTGCTGATCTCGCAGGTTTAGTCTCAGCGGGGTCTTCGTTCAAGGCTTATGTGTAAAGCCACGAAACCCTGCGCCTATTTGCAAACATTATTGTAAACGCATGGTCTCATGCCTATGCAACTGCAGTGCAATGAAGAGCCCTGCTGAAACGGAAGCAGCTTTCAAAATATGCTGATCTTGCACGTAATTCTGTGAAGACCGAACAATATAGTTAGGAGCTATGTGAATATAGTTAGAAGATCTGTCAATAGATTATAAATCATATATTACATAAAATTTTTTAATCCGCTAAATCATATTTATGAAAAAATATTTTACCTTTTTCTTATTGATGCTTTTTGCAGAAAAAATTTTTAGCCAGGTGGATACTGCAACAGCACATACCTCCTTAAAAACAGAGTATCTTAAAAAAAGCAAAACACAAAAAACAATCGCGTGGGTTTTAGTTGCCACAGGCACTACACTAATGATAATTGGTGGCAGCGTTGGAAACCATGCTGCGACAGATTTAAGCATTAATGAGGCTGCTTCCGGCGGAGGTTTAATCATTGCCGGAGCGGTTATGGATCTCGGCAGTATTCCGTTGTTTATAGCAGGCGCAAAAAATAAACGCAGAGCAATGTCTGTTTCAATTAACAGTGATTTTGTTCCCAGATTGCAGCAAGGTATGGTTGCGCGGGTACGCATGCCGGGAATTGGACTGCGGATAAGGCTGTAGAAAAATGTAATAATGTTATAAATTATACGCCATCTTTTTTTGTTATGGCTTTGCAAACAGGCATTGGAAATACGGGCATTTGTGCCTTAGTCATGTTACCCAACATGGTTATACAATTAGGACCCGCTGTGACGAAACTATATCGCATAATTTCATTGAAACTGCTACATAAATGGTACTTGCAATTTGCTTAAGTTTATGCAACGGTATAAATTAACCCCCCGCTCAGTTAATTTCATAAAAGCACTTATAAAAACCGCAGTCTTCGCTCCCGAAAAGAGCACAAGAATTGCGCAGAACCTCAATAGTACATCAAAAGTTTTCAGTTAAAAACTTTAATCACGCTAACTAAAAACACACCAATGCACAATTACCAAGTGTAATAAAACATGCTGCTATTGCACTATAAAAAAATCAAACAATGGAAGTCGCAGAAAATCCAGATAAGAGTATGCTGTGAATTGCCGAAAACACAACATAGAGTAGGCCAATTTCAAAACAAATAAAATGGAAGATTTAGAAAATAAATCCGGAATGCCCGTTTCGTTAATGGATAAACCAGTAAAAAAACCAGAGCCTGACGGAGTAAGAATAACATTTTTAACCGAGCAAGAGGAAACATCCAAAACCAAAATGCCGGCAGCATTGATGCAAGCCAAAACGATTCGTGCAAAGGGCCAAATGCCCAGCGGTAAAGCGATCATGAAAATTTCAGAGGATAAGAGTAAAGGATCAAGGGCTGATAAATTGGTGGACGGTAAAATGCCGGCAGTTGATATGAATGTAAAAAGGCCAAAGCCATCAAAAAAAAGAGCCGATGATAATTTAATGCAGCCACCTTCTTTACAAACTGAAATTGAAGTAAGGCGTCCTCATGTTTTTCATAAATCAGAATCTGCTGAAACAAAGCTGGTATATGAAATTTTAAGCAGACAAAAAATGGGGCCAACCGGTTTTGATTATCCTACTACTTTCAGAGGCAGCACCGCACACTTTAATGTGTACTACGATCCAAGCCTGGGAACCGGCGGCGCAACAATAGCAGATGGCGTATTGGCAAGCTGCGAAGATGAATATAATTATCTCAAAATGCAGTTTGGCGGAATTGATGCCGGGCCTTTCAATATAATAATTGCTGCAGGTATTGGAGGCGCATTTCACTGGGGGTGTGCTGCCACCGATCTTTATTGCGACGCGGACACTTCTGCTACTCCTGACGTTGACCATACAAGGATGCTGGTTGTAGCAGAAGAAACCGAAGTATTTTCTGCCGTGCAAAATCTTGGATGGGATTGCGGCGCAAGCAATGGCGAAGGGCTTTCCAGAATTTTCGCTACTGAATTATATCCCGCAGAATTAAATGGTTTTACGTCTGCCGGTTATTGGCTTGATACTCCGGGTCGTCCTGATTATGTAAATGTAAATGATCCCACTGACAGAAATTATATATCCATAGGCTGTTCAGTACTGTTTTTAAATTATTTGCATTATCAATTAGGTTATAGATGGGAACATATTACATGTGCTGCTGCCTCTACACTTGCAGAAACCTATACAAAATTAACAGGAAGAACCGGTGGTTTTGATGACTTTAAAGCTTTGCTCCAGGTTTATTTTCCGGAAGGAACGCCAAGTGGTGTTACAATAGATAATGTTTTTCCGCTGGGTGCTGTCAGTACCGGGCGCCTGGAAGTTTTTGTACGGGGAAGTGATGGGGCAGTATGGCATAACTGGCAAACTGCACCGAATAACGGATGGAGCGGATGGGATTCTCTTGGTGGATGGGTATCAGAATTAGTGGTGGGTAAAAATGCCGATGGCAGGCTTGAAGTATTTGCAATAGGTGGTGATAATGCTCTTTGGCACAACTGGCAAACAGGATATGGCTGGAGCGGCTGGGACTCATTAGGCGGATGGATAGACAGGCTGGCGGTGGCACGCAATGCTGACGGGCGCCAGGAAGTATTTGCCCGGGGCGCTGATGGCGCTTTATGGCATATCTGGCAAACAGCTCCAAATAATGGCTGGAGCGGTTGGTATTCATTTGGCGGATGGATTGATATGATAACAACAGCACAAAATGCCGACGGGCGAATAGAAGTGTTTGTAAGGGGCGGTGACGGAGCCGTTTGGCATATCTGGCAAACAGCCCCAAGTAACGGATGGAGCGGATGGGATTCTCTTGGCGGATGGATTGATATACTTAATGTAGGTCAAAATGCTGATGGACGATTAGAAGTGTTTGCACGGGGAAGTGATGGAGCACTATGGCATAACTGGCAAACGGCGCCGAACAACGGTTGGAGCGGCTGGGCGTCTATGGGAGGATGGATAGATAGAATTGCAGTAGGTCAAAATGCCGATGGACGACTCGAAGTGTTTGCAAGAGGGGGTGACGGAGCGGTGTGGCATAATTGGCAAACAGCGCCAAACAACGGCTGGAGCGGCTGGGGCTCTCTTGGCGGATGGATAGATATGCTTGCACTGGGATCAAATCAAGATGGCAGAATAGAATTGTTTGCGCGGGGAGGTGATGCTGGCCTGTGGCATAACTGGCAAACAGCACCCAACAACGGTTGGAGCGGCTGGGGGTCTATGGGAGGCTGGTTTGATTTACTTGCCGTTGGACAAAATTCATTGTAGCCACACGTGTTAGGATTCTGACTGTTTTCAAAATATAGCTCACATTGCTGAGCTATATTTTTTTGTCTTAGCAAGGCCTTCGTTTTAAAGAATTTGAGATAAGCCACGAGACCCTGCATTCATTATTTCTATGTTGCAGCAAAAACGGGTACCTAAGTGTTCATCTCACCTGTACTTTCTTGTACCATCTTGGCCGGCCGCAATAAGTGAGACGAACATAGTACAAACGAAAAGGAAAATCTGTAACTACACATTCGCCTCCATCACTTAATTTTCCCCGTGTTTTGGTTGTTATATTTCTATTTGCTATAAGATAGCCTAATTAAATAGTACAACTGATACCGTACATATATAATTGCTGCATCATCATTTTGACTTGCGTTATGTGATGGAAGAGCGTTGCGGTTTAGCAAAAACATTGTGTTTCAAATTAAAAAATTTATATTGAAACAATGTTCTTTACTACTTCATTAAAACGACACTGAAGATTTATATTCTCTGCAATGTATCTTAGTATTGCTTTTTGTAAGGGGCCATTGCGAAGAAAGAAAAAAGTAAGCATATCTTTGTCACTTATAGCCTGGCTGGCAGTCGCCGCTTCTGAAACAACAACATGGAAGAACAGGACGAAATCCTTTGCAGCCATGAGTAAACAATTCACTAACCTTTTAATTTAATTGTATGTCGAAAAAAACAACTGAACCAAGGAAGAATAAGCCTACGAAAAAGAAAAGTTCAGCACAGAAGAAAGCGGATCCAAAGAAAAAAGCACGGTAATAGCAAAAACGCAGCGCCCTGTTCACAGTTCCGGGCTTCTTTTTTCGCTGTTGCTGGTGAGGTGGAGTAACGCAATGTGATTTATGTTTTAGAACACTTAAGGCATGGTACGTGCGGGCATAAACCGTGGCGGCGGGTGAATATCTGTGATACTTTCAGTCTCAGTAGGGTCTTCGTTTAAGGCTTATGTGTAAAGCTGCGGACCCTGCGCTTATTAATTCAAACGTACAATAAATGCAGAGTCTCATGGCGCACACAATTGCAGTGCAATGAAGACCCTGCTGTTACGAAGTAGAGGTGTACTTATCATCTATGAAGATACTAATCATACTTATGATTTTGTTGATTTGAAATTCCTTGTTGGTGACAACCAACAAGTGCGGAGAACCATTGCTATTGTTTTTGTTTCTGTTGTTTCGTGCCGGCACGAACCGGGGTGATAGGCTTGTAAGTTAATTCGTCAACAGCACTACCATTTTCCAGAACAACCATTTTTTGCGGCTTGCCCGATGCATCGATTATAAAGTTAAAAACAAGATCACGGTCTTTGGTAAAGAATGATGTTGCTGATTGCGGGTATAATGTATAGCTGTTTTTATCATCGTATAAAATAAGTGTATTATCCTGTCTCTTCAATTTCAATGTACCGGATTGCACACTGCTATATGTGCCCGTTAGTTTATCCAGTTGTGAGCTGCTTAACGTTACTTCCTTTTTTGTACCCACATATGTGGGCGCATGATGATTATAACTTAAAATTCGTGACATTTTCCATGCATTATTCTTCAGCAACCACAGGTGCGTAAAATTTGCGTCGCCGTCAAGATATTCCGGCTTGCCATCTTGCGTTATATAAAACAAATGTTCACCCGTAATGATAGCGCCATACACCTGGTTATTTTGCATCAGCGGAAACACCTTTACTGAACCGGCAACCGCTTCTCTTCTTAAGTGATAATTTGAATTACTGCACAGATTTTTTTCAAGAGATTGAATGAGTGCGGAAGCGCCTTTGGTTATTCCGCCTTTGTCGTGATAAAACTCAACATCATCTTCGAGATAATTTTTAAATACTGATGTATCGCAATGATTGTATGCATTCCAAAAACCACTGTCGAGATGCAGTATAATTGCAGTAACCGAATCTGCAATGCTTTGTGCTGATGCACACATACTAATAAGGAGTGCCGGAACAAATAACAAATACTTTCTCATTTGTAAAATTTAATAGAGGTTAATTCACGGCTATATAATAGCAGCGAATTGTTTAATTATCAAGCCGGTTAAGTGAGTACTTGTTAAGGATGGAAACATAAAGATATGAACTGTGATTGTATGCAATTTTTTAATTGTATAAGTGGAAATTATTTAGGCTAAGCGGAATGTAAAGCTTGAATGTAAAGTGAATTCAGGAATGAAGGATGATGTACAATAAAACAGCAAGTGCAGGTTAACTCATTACTTCCTGGAAGAATTTTCTTCAGCTAAAATGATAACATTCTTACCCAGGGTTTTGAACCTTACTCCGTTTTTTTGTTCAACCGTTATGGTTACATGGCCCGTTTTACTTGTGTGCACATCTCTTACTGTTCCTGATTTTCCGGCATGTGTTCCTCCAACAACTTTGCATTGGTCGCCGTCTTTTAAATTTTGTGATGTTTTGGCCTTCATAATATTTATAAATTTAGTGATGCAGGCATAAAGATAAGAGCCGCTAATAAAAACTATACTTATATGTTGCAACTGCTCAATGCGGTTCTACTACCATTATTTTAAATGTACCGGCAATAGTTTGCGGACGAAAAGACTCTTTTGAAGCAGGCTTAAATAATGCTGATGGCAGGTAAACTTTGTGCGTTGCCTGGTCAACAGTAATGGTTCGTGCTCCCGGCTTTGTCACAACATTTTCAGCCAAAACAAAATTATCTGCAGACACTTCTTTGATAACGGTTAATGAGCCTTCCCCGTTTGATGAGTAAGCGGTTTTTAAACTGTTATCAAAAGCAGCGCCATCTGCTCCGTCACCTGTTGGAATAGTTGTAATTATTTCGCCGTTCTCGGCATTCATTACAATCATCATCTTATTTTCACAAGTAGCAAACAAACGCATAGTTGCCCGGTCTATCGCAAGCCCCGATGCGCCTGTTCCCGGTTTATTCGGCCAGTTATGTATAACCTTAAAGCTGTGTGCATCTATTACATCCACTTCCGCTTTTTCAGCATTATTCACGTAAATATTTCCTTTGCCATCACTCACTGCAGTTTCGGGCCAGCCTGTTAATTGCATGGTTGCAACAACAGTGTCTGACGTTGGATCAATCACCGTCATATTTTTACTCATGCCATTGCAGGTAATAATCTTGTTTGAAAAATCATCGTAAAAGATCGCATCGGCAAATTTTCCTGTTGGAACATACTTCAGAATTTTGTTGTCTGCAAGATCAAACACCAATACTTTATTTAATGTACCGTTGCTGATGTATCCTTTACCCAATGCATGCACAAGCGCAATACCATGAACATCTTTTTCAGTTTTTATTACGCCGATAGAATCACCTGTATTTTTGTTTAAAACATTAACCTGCGAACCATGTGAAACATATAATTTTTCTGAAGCCGAATCCACAGTAAGATAATCGTACCCGCCAATGCTTTTTATAGGGAACGAATCGGTGATATGATAAGTTGATTGGTTTTGGGCAAATGAAACAATCGCCGTTACCAGGAGCAGCGCAACGAGAAGAAAATATTTTTTCATAAAACTGATTTTTTGTATCACGCAATAATGCGATGAGCACAATGTTACGCATCAATGTAAGCGGTTTGAAAGAATAGAGATTAAACCACAAGTTTCATAGACGAAACTTTTCATTTCTTTTTAATTAATCAATTAATTCCGTAATGTGCCTGCACATTGCTTTTAAGGAGAAATTGCGGAGGAAAGAAGATAATTTACCTTATCTGTAAGGGGACAACAACGCCATAATTTCCCGTAACCAATATAAGATTTTAAGTGGATCAACAAAAAGCACTCAACTAATATATTGATCAAATATGCTAAAACTATTTAGTTATTGAATAACCCCATCAAAGTGTTTTTCTAATATACATACATGTTCCTTTCCGGCAGTTCTTCGATTTATAAAAGCGAGAGTAACGACCAACTACCGGCAAACGATAGAAGAAATAAGCTAAGAGCTATTTACTATGAAGAGCCAAATTTAAAGCATAAACGTTTACTTCATTCTGCGAGCACATCTCGTTCTCGATTTCTCTATGGCAGCAGTAATATGTAAAAAAAACCGGTTGGTAAGTTTTTTGTAAATGCGCCCAACATTTTGCAGGTATTGGGTAAAAACTTAATTTAGGTAATTGTAACTGTGATATTGGGCTGGCAGCATACCTTTTATTTATAAAATGTTGGTGAGTATTAGCCCTTCGCCGACATATCAAAACTGAAATAAGCGCTAACTGTAATTATTTATACCTAAAACTTACACTATGAAACATTTCAAATTTCTTTTGGTGACTGTTGTACTTGCATTTAGTTTCAATTCGTCGTTTGCTGACGTTACGATTTATTTAAGCATTGAAGGCGGTAAATTAGTTGTAGACAAACCAACTGTACGGGTAGCGGTTGGAGACAATATAACCTGGCAAATAAACGATCCAAATATTCACTTGTTTTGGTTTATGCAAAACACAATGGGGACGAATCCATTTACAACATCGGTTCCTACACCTGCCACTCCTTCATCAACTTCTTTTACAATAATGGCCCGCCGCGCAAATGATCCAGATGGGTGGACTTACCATCTTGGTGCTCGCCTAAATATGGGAGGGAATGTCTTCTCGGATCCAAAAATTATAGTGAGGCCCAGAACAGGTATTTACTTAAAATTAGCCAGCATCCTCGCAGCGCTTTTTGGTATTCTTAGTATTTTCCTGGCTTTTACTGTAATGCGATTAAATAAAAAAATTAAAGTATTAAAGTCTTCTTCACCCGGATATGAACATGGTACTACAATGAAACTATAATGATATTGTTAAACATTTTAATTAAAGTTTTAGTACTTAGTATTAATTAAATGAAAGATGCCTGTTCTTATTACTACAAAAAAGATTTGCAATTGAATGCAAAAAATAAAATAATTTTTATATGCCTTATATGCTTTTGCCTCGGATCCTCAATAAAAACTTTTTCGCAAGACCAAAAGATAGCAGATAGTCTAAAACATATTTACGAGTTAAATGAGGTACAAGATACTGCAAGGTTAGAACTGCTTTTAAACTTATCCTTCAACGAGAATAGTGATCAAAATTTAGGGTTAAAATACTCTGATGAATTAATTGCCCTATCGCAGCGATCTAATAACACTAAATATCTGCAGGCCGGATACTTTATGCAGGGTTCAAAAGAAAGATTGCTCGGCAATTTAGACAAGGCTCTCGACGCTTTTTTTAAAAGCGCTAAACTCGCGGAACAATTACATAATCTTACAAATGCCGGGGATTCATATAGTTCCATTGCAGACATTTATTCTGTTGCGGGCAATCATGCAAATGCAACTCAATATTACCATAAGGCCGTAGCTATACTCAGGCAATCAAATGATTCAATTCATTTAGCATCGGCACTTTTAAACTTTGCGGATGAATTTCTAAAAATCAAACAGTATGATTCAGCACTGCTGTATTTAAAAGAATCAAAATTAATTTTTGATAAGGCAGATTATTTAAGCGGGAAAGGTTATGTGCTTGGAGAAATTGGAATGGTGTACGCCGGTATGGGTAATAGTACGCTTGCTGAAAAAAATATAAATGATGCTGTCAAAATATTGGAAGAGGCACAGGATTATTACCCCATTTGCGATTACCTTATTTCAATGAGCGATATATACCATGAAAAAAATGATTTACCAAAAGCTGTAGAGTATGCATCAAAAAGTTTGCAATTGGCGCAGCAGTACAAGTTGGTAGAACAAATAAGGAATGCAAGCCTTACATTATCCCGGTTATATGAAAAATCCGGTGATGTTAACGGGGCATTTACTTACTACAAAAATTATATAATTTACAGGGATAGTTTAAACAACATTACATCCGTTGAAAAAATGGCTGACCTGCGTACAACATTCGAGGTGTCGCAAAAACAGGCAGAAGTAAACTTGCTCAATCAACAAAAAAGTAATCAAAGAAATATATTGGTTTCGCTTGCCGTTATACTTTGCCTCGCCATCATTATAATTTTCATTTCACTTAAACACAATAGGAATAAACAAAAAGCTTACACAATTTTAAATGAACAAAAACAGGAGACAGAAAAGCAAAAAGCAAAAGCAGAAAAGGCACTTAGTGAATTGCAGGTAACACAGAAGCAACTTATCCAGTCAGAAAAAATGGCTTCACTTGGCCAGCTTACAGC